>NZ_JBFAYA010000019.1:0-123997 GCF_040681095.1 Streptomyces sp. NPDC051909
GGCGGGCCGGTGGTGGGTGAGCCCGGGTATCGCTCCGGAGGAGGGAGCCTTCGGGTCGGTGGGTGGGGGCTCGGCTTGTTCTCGGGGTGGGTGGGGCCGTGTCCGTCGTTGGGGGTGCGCGGGCGTGAAATGGGGCGGCCGGGCTCGGCCCGGCGACTGTCGGCCGCCGTCCGGCCGGGACTCATGCCCCGCTGGTCACCGCAGCATGCAAAGTCCGCAACCCGCAGCCGAGTTGGGACGAGTGGGACTCGTGTGACTGGTGAGGCGATCCAATTCCCATCCCCCACCGCGATTCCCGACTTTGCACGCCCAGCAGCCGTGCAGGCGCCTCCCGGACAACGCAAAGTCCGAGATCCACGCCCTCGGAAGAGACATGGGGGACTCCTGTGACTCTGAATCTTGGCCCTGGCGTGCTCTGGCGGTGCCAGCCAGGGACTGTCAGCAGTGGATGCCAGAATCCGCGACATGACGGAACTCGATGTGGTCTTCCTCAAGAACATCGATCCGGTCGTCGCGATCGCTCAGCTCGAAGCCGTCCTGACCGGCTGCAGCTATGAGGAGGCCGGCAAACGCCCGCACTCCGGACAGCTGCTGTCAGAGCCCTGGCTCAGAGAGCTCATGCCTCCGGCCGGCGGCTGTATTGCTGGTGGTCCCTGTGACTCACGTGTCCGGCACCGTTGTCCTTGTCCAGCAATTCGCCCCGCTGGCGGGTGGGGTAGGCGTCTCCGGTGAGGATGAGGACTGAGTAGCCCACATGGGCGGCTGTGACGCCGAGCCCGATGGCCGGGGGCGGCCGAGCAGGATCACGTCCTCGCACTGCCGGAGACCCGCCGGGTGGAACGAAGTCGGCGATCCGCAGCAGGGATGGGGCGAGGGCGAACTCCTGTGACTCCAGTGGCGGTCTGTGGCGGCAAAGGGCCCGCGTGAGCGGGGATTGCACGCCCGCGGCTCTCGCCTGCCTCTGCCGGGCGGTGCAAAGTCCCCAATCCCGGCCGCAGGTGGTACGGATGAGGCCTGTGTGACTCCAGAGGCGGCCACGCCACCCCGAGGCCTCGCGCGAGCGGGGTTTGCATCGCCCACCGGTCGTGACCAGCGGGGCGTGTGCCCCGGCTGGGGGATCGCCGTCGGCCGCTGAACTCGGAATGGGCACCCCATTCCACGCCCGCGCACCCCGAACCGGCGGGGGCGGACTGTCCAGCCTCGGCCACGACCCGAGCCCCCACCCGCCCAACGGGAGGGGACTCTCTCGGCGGAGCGATACCCGGGCTCACCCGCCACCGGTCCGCCATCCGCCTACGGCGGGACGGGCTACCCGGGGCTTTCCGCGTGGCCGGGCCCCCGGCCGCCCTCCGAGTGTGTAAAGGCTCCCGGAGACACCGGGTCAAGGGTGGCCGCAGGCCATCGCGGAGCGACGCGACCGAAGGGAGCGCCCTTGAGGCGGTGGTGGAGGGGGCCACACTCGGAGAGAGGGCGGCCACACCAGAAGCTCACCGGGGCCTCGGCCCCGAGCGCCTCAAGCCGCGCCCCCAGAAACGGCTCTAGAAAAAACTTCCCCGTGCGGTCACACGTACCGCCCGAGCGGTGTCAGTGCAGTGCGAGCGCGGGAAACGCCCGGTGCCGCACGAGCGAGGAGCCTGAGATGTCCACCACCGCCACCGTCGTGACCGCCGTCGCCGCCTTCATGGCCGGGTTCTCCGGGGCCGCGATCTTCTTCCGGGCGAAGTTCGTCGTCGAACCGCTTGCCGAGTACGGCGTCCCGCGCTCCACCTGGAACCTGCTCGGCGCCGCCAAGCTGGCCGGCGCCGTGGGTCTCCTCGTCGGCTACGCGATCCCGGTGATCGGGATCGCCGCCGCGATCGGACTCGTCCTGTACTTCGCGGGCGCGGTCATCACCGTCCTCCGTGCCCGCGCGTACGGGCACATCGCCTTCCCGCTGATGTACATGGCCCCGGCGGTCGCCGTCCTGGCGCTGGCGGCGTGACGATTCACAGGCTGTGGACGAACGTCTCCCACGCGGCGCGGTCGAAGACGACAGCGGGGCCCTCCGGGGCCTTGCTGTCACGTACGGGGACGAGGCCGGTCAGGCCCGAGGCGACCTCGACGCAGTCGCCTCCGTTGTTACCGCTGTAGCTGCTCTTGATCCACGTCACCATGGCGGTGTCCTCTCAGCTGCGGACGGAATCGACGAACGTCGCCCAGGCCGGGGCGGAGAGCACGAGCACCGGGCCGTTGGGCGTCTTGCTGTCACGTACGGGGACGAGGCCGGGGAATCCGGGGGCGACTTCGATGCAGTTTCCGCCGTTGTCCCCGCTGTAGCTGCTCTTGATCCAGATCGCCGCGCTCAGATCGTGCCGTTCCATGATGCCCGTACCCTTCCATCAAGTCGCTGATCAGCGTGGCGGATTCGCGGGCGGACAGAGCGTCGGCCCTCAGCCCATGATAGGTCCGGGCGTGCCGCGCCAAGGCGGCTGGATCATCGCTGAAGTGGCCGCTGTCGAGAGATTCCGAGTAGATCCATTCGTGCCCGTCGGGCAGCCTGATCAGCGACATCGAGGTGTTGGGACGGTGCAGTTCCGCGTCGTGGACTGGTGCCACCTGGATGAAGACGTTGGGGAGCCTGCCGACGTGCAGGAGGTGGGCGCACTGGACGCGCATGACGTCGGCGCCACCGATCGCGGTCCGCAGGCAGCTCTCATCCAGCACGACGGTGTACAGCGGGCCGTCCTCCGACAGGAATCGCTGTTGACGGCTCAACCTGGCACGTACGCGCTCTTCCAATTCCTCGCCGCTGATGGCACGAGCGAACAGGGCGTGCGCGTATTCCGGGGCCTGGAGCAGGCCTGGCATCACCGCGACTTGGTACTCGTGCAAGGCCACCGCCTTCGCGTCCATCTCCGCCCGCCGCCCGAACCAGTCCGGGTGCTGCACCTCCGGGTACCAGTCGATCCGCTCCCACAGACGGAATAACCTCTGCCCCGTCCCCAGAATCCTGTCGCACGCCTTCGCGAACGTGTCCGTCGGCACCCGCTTCGCCGCTTCCACCTTCGCCACCTGCGACCGGTCGCACGGCACCTGCCGCGCCAGCGCCTCTTGCGTCAGGCCCGCTGACTCCCTGTAGTGCCTGAGCAGTTCGCCGAACATCTCCGCCGTCGTCGCGGGCTCCACGCCCGCCTTCCCGCCCCGCTCGATCACCCGAACTCCCCCCTCGTGACAGCAGCCCTTGCCACGCGATCAGCGTTGTGGCCGCCCTCTCCATTGAGCAACGCTGGGAGCACACAGAGTAATCGCCCGATCGGGTGATCGAGTGAGTCCTGGGAGGAAAGGCGACATGGCAGGGTGCACGGGCGGCGGCGGTGCGTACGAGGGGCCGGAGCGTGGGGACTTCCTGTACGACGTGGTGGCGCGGAAGGTCGGGGAGTACCGGGGGGCGGCCGGGCCGTACGCGATGTTGCGGCCGATCGGGGGCGGGCGGGAGTGGCAGGCCGATCCGGAGAAGGTGCGGCCGGCCACTCGGGACGAGCGGATCGGCGCCGGGGTGCGGGCCGTGAACGAGCGGGCGAGCGCCGCGTACGAGCTGATGCGCCCGCCCGCGCCCGTACCGAGCTGCGCCGAGTGCGACGAGCTCGCGGCCTCCCGGGCCGCCGCCCGGGAGCGGTTCGACTGGAGCGCGGAGACCGACGCGAACGTCCTCCTCCGCCGGCATCAGGCCGATGTGCACCCGCTGCCCCGGCGGGAAATTCCCGCGCCCCCGCTTCCCTAGGAGTGCTAGCTTCCTTCCTAGAGATCCTAGGAAGGAAGACCCGCGAGCCATGGTCCGAGCCGGAATCACCCCCGACCTCCTCGTCCGCGCCGCCGCCGAACTGGCCGACGAGGCCGGGGGGATCGAGAAGGTCACCGTCTCCGCCCTCGCCCGGCGCTTCGGCGTCAAGGACGCGAGCCTCTACTCGCACATCAAGAACCTCCGCGACCTGCGCGTCCGGCTCGCCCTCCTCGCCTCGCGCGAGATGAACGAGGCCATCGGCGCCGCCGTGGCCGGACGCTCGGGGCGGGACGCGCTCGTCGCCTTCGCGGACGCCTACCGCGACTACGCGCTCGCCCACCCCGGCCGCTATGCGGCCACCCAGCAGCGGATCGAGCTCCACGAGGTGCAGGACACCGCCGTCTTCCAGCGCGCGGTCGAGCTGACGTACGGGATGCTGCGCGGCTACGGGCTCGCCGAGCCCGACCTCACCGACGCCGGGCGGCTGCTCCGCGCCACCTTCCACGGGTTCATCCACATCGAGCTGAGCGGCGGCTTCCAGCACACCCGGCCAGTCGTCGCGTCCTGGGCGCGCTCGCTCGACGCGCTGCACACCACACTCGAGAACTGGGGGAGCCGGAAGTGAACGACATCGGCCATGTGAAGGTGCCCGGAGCCACCCTCCGCTACGAGACGCGCGGCACCGGCCCCGTCCTCCTCCTCATCCCCGGCGGGGCCGGCGACGCCGGGATGTTCGAGGGGATGGCGGACCTCCTCGCGGACGCCGGGCACACGGTCGTCTCCTACGACCAGCGCGGACTGTCCCGCAGCCCGCTCGACGGGCCGCTCGACACGCCCCGCACCGACCAGCGGGTCGAGGAGTGGGGCGCGGACGCGCTCGCCGTCCTGGACGCCGTCACACCCGACCAGCCCGCGTACGTCTTCGGCAGCAGCTCCGGCGCCATCGTGGGCCTCGCGCTGCTCGCCGCCCGGCCCGACCGGGTGCGGCGGCTGGTCGCGCACGAGCCGCCGCTCGTGGAGCTGCTCGCCGACCCCGCCCCGTACCGCGCCCACTACGCGGAGGTGCGCGACCTGCTCCGTACGAAGGGGCTCGGAGCGGCCATGGCCCGGTTCGCGGAGTCGCCGGACGGACGGAAGCCGGAGGGTGAGCAGGAAGCGGGCACCGCCGAACTGCCGGCCGGCATCCGGCCGATGGCCGCCCGCATGGGCGCCAACATGCCCGTCTTCCTGGAGCATGTCCTCTGCCCCTTCTCCTCCTCCGCACCCGACATCGAGGGGCTGCGCGCCGCCGCCGGAAAGCTGGTCCTGGGCGTCGGCCGGGAGTCGGCGGACCAGGTCCCGCTGGCCTGGCCGACGCGGCGGCTCGCGGAGCTGACGGGGGCGGAGATCGTGGACTTCACCGGCGGACACCTGGGGTGCGTGACGCACCCCGAGGAGTTCGCCGGGCAACTCCTTCAGGCGCTCACCGCCAGGAGGCCGTGACCTTCTGCGTGTCCACGTGCATGCCGAGCGGCACCCGCCAGGAGTCCACGCAGACCGTGTAGGTCTGGGTACGGGTCGTCCCGGCCTGGATCGGCGCGGGGAGCGGCTGACTCGACGAGAGGGTCGCCCAGTCGATCCCGAGGGCGCCGATGACATGTGTCGCGAAGGTCACCGTGCCCGAACGGGCGGCCGTGCCACCGGTGTTGCGGAAGCCGACGGTGACGTTCTCGCACCAGCGCCTGTCCGTGTCGGTGAGCACGGGCGCGGAGAGCGTGAGGAGGGCGGGCTCCGGAGTCGGAGCCGGCGCCGGGGGCTTCGTGGGCGGCGCCGTGCTTGTCGGTGCGGGTGCCGGAGGAGCGGATGCCGGCGGCTTCGCGGGTGTCGCGGGCGTCGTCGCCGGGCTTCCCGGGGTACGGGGCGGGGCGGGCGCGCCGCTGACCGGGGGCGGCGCCGTGGCCGTACCGCCCGGCACCGTGCCCGTACGGCTTCCTGTGCCCGTATCGGAAGCCGGTGGTCCCGGCGACGGGCGGGAGGTGCTGGAGGTGAGTTCCGGGCCGGTGGCCTTCGGGTCCAGGGGGACGAGCGTCACGGCGCCCGACGGCTGTACGGCGCCCTTGGGGCCGGTCTGGCCGGCGCCGACCGCCGCGTACCCCTCGCCGTCGTCGCTGCCGCCGCACGCGGTCAGCGCCCCGCCGAGGCAGAGCGCGACCAGCGTGACCACCATGAGTCCCGGCCGTCGCTTCCGTCGCCACATGGCGGCAGTGTGTCTGATGCCATGTCAGTGAGGAAGGGAAACGCGGAACTTCGGTCCGCGATCAGTCCGCGATCAGTCCGCGATCAGGCCCTCGCGCAGCTGCGCCAGCGTCCGCGTCAGCAGCCGGGAGACGTGCATCTGCGAGATGCCGACCTCCTCGCCGATCTGCGACTGCGTCATGTTGGCGAAGAAGCGCAGCATGATGATCTGCCGCTCCCGGGGCGGGAGTTTGGCGAGCAGCGGCTTGAGCGACTCGCGGTACTCGACGCCCTCCAGGGCCGTGTCCTCGTAGCCCAGGCGGTCGGCGAGGGAGCCCTCGCCGCCGTCGTCCTCCGGGGACGGGGAGTCGAGCGAGGAGGCGGTGTACGCGTTGCCGACGGCGAGGCCGTCGACCACGTCCTCCTCCGACACCCCGAGCACGGCGGCGAGTTCGGGCACGGTGGGGGAGCGGTCGAGCTTCTGCGAGAGCTCGTCGCTGGCCTTGGTGAGGGCGAGCCGCAGCTCCTGGAGCCGGCGCGGCACGCGCACCGACCACGAGGTGTCGCGGAAGAAGCGCTTGATCTCGCCGACCACGGTCGGCATCGCGAACGTCGGGAATTCCACGCCGCGTTCGCAGTCGAAGCGGTCGATCGCCTTGATCAGGCCGATGGTGCCGACCTGGACGATGTCCTCCATCGGCTCGTTGCGGGAGCGGAAGCGGGCCGCCGCGTAGCGCACGAGGGGGAGGTTGAGCTCGATGAGGGTGTCGCGGACGTAGGTCCGCTCGGGGCTGTCCGCGGCGGCGCCCTCCTCGTCCAGGGCGCGCAGCCGCAGGAACAGGGAGCGGGAGAGGGTGCGGGTGTCGAGGGTCCCCGGGGTGACGGTGGGCTGCGTGACGGCGGCCTCCGCGACGGGAGTTGTGTCGGGAGTGGTCACGTCCGTCGTGGCCTCGGCCGCCGCGAGCGCGGGCGTCGTGTCCTCCGCCGTCGAGCGGTCGGCGGCGGTCGGTGCCGTCGTCTGCGTGGGCATGGGCGTGGGCGTGAGCGTGAGCACCTTCGAGCTGCCCTGTTCTGCGGACATGCCACCCCCTTTGAGGTCGCGGACGGTCGTGTCGGCCACGACCATCTGAGGAACGCAGCCTCCACCTGAATACCGGAGGCGGGGCTGCGCCAAACGCGGTTCCAGCAGAATGTCACATGTCGGCAACGCGCTGTAGTGACTTGTCGACATGGAGTCGGTGAATATCCGCAGGAAACAAGGGGTGTGCGGCATTTGGGAGGGTGGGAAACCGCCCTGAAACGGTCTACCCGTTCCGGTTACGCCTCGATCCGATTTGCGGATCTCAATCGGGCGAAGCTCCGGGCGAGGAGCCTTGACACGTGCATCTGTGAGACGCCGAGCTCCTGGCTGATCTGAGACTGGGTCAAGTTGCTGTAGTAGCGCAGCATCAGGATCCGCTGCTCGCGCTCGGGGAGCTGGACGAGCAGATGCCGTACGAGGTCGCGGTGCTCGACCCCGGCGAGCGCGGGGTCCTCGTAACCGAGCCGGTCGAGCAGGCCGGGCAGCCCGTCGCCCTCCTGGGCCGCCTCCAGGGAGGTGGCGTGGTAGGAGCGGCCGGCCTCGATGCAGGCGAGCACCTCGTCCTCGCCGATCTTCAGCCGCTCGGCGATCTCGGCGGTGGTGGGGGAGCGGCCGTGGGCCGTGGTGAGGTCCTCGGTGGCGCCGTTGACCTGGACCCACAACTCGTGGAGCCGGCGCGGGACGTGGACGGTGCGCACGTTGTCCCGGAAGTAGCGCTTGATCTCGCCGACCACGGTCGGCATCGCGAAGGTCGGGAACTGGACGCCGCGGTCCGGGTCGAAGCGGTCGATGGCGTTGATCAGGCCGATGGTGCCGACCTGGACCACGTCCTCCATCGGCTCGTTGCGGCTGCGGAAGCGGGCGGCGGCGTAGCGCACGAGGGGGAGGTTGGCCTCGATCAGCGCCCCGCGCACCCGGTGGTGCTCGGCGCTGCCCGGCTCCAGGTTCTTGAGCTCCCCGAAGAGCACCTGGGTGAGGGCGCGGGTGTCGGCGCCGCGGGTGCTCTGGGGGCGGGGGCGCGGGGGTTCCGCCGGCCCGGCGATGGAGCCGGTGGGCCGGGACGTCCCGGAGGCCCCGGACATCCCGGAGGCCCCTACGGACCCGGCCTCGTTCTGGGGCTGGGGCGGGACTTGAGGCGCTGCACTGGCCGGCACGTTCACGCCACCCCTTCACGTCAACTTCGGTCGACTCATCCGTCAAAAGCGGTCATAGCATCACAAGACATGTCCACTGTGTGCAAGCACCGCATAACGACGTGTTGAGGGTGGGTGTGCGGGGTAAGCATCCGGGCCCCCCGCCGGTGTCGGCGAGGGGCCCGAATGGGGGCCGAAGCGGGAGCGAGGAGGTCAGCCCTCGATCTCGTAGTCGGCGATGACCCACGTGGAGAACTCGCGCCACATGCCCACGCCCGCCTGGTGTGCGGGGTGGTCCAGGTAGCGCTGCAGGGCGTCGCGGTCGGCGACGGCGGAGTTGATGGCGAAGTCGTACGCGATCGGCCGGTCGGTGATGTTCCAGTCGCACTCCCAGAACTTCAGCTCCGGGATCTGCGCCCCGAGGGCGCGGAAGGCCTCGACGCCGGCGACGACACGCGGCTCGTCCCGCTGCACGCCGTCGTTGAGCTTGAAGAGGACCAGATGGCGGATCACTGTCGTCTCCTAATTCACGAGCTCGGTCATGAACTGACCGACTCCTTGAGCGGCGCTCGATATTCCCTCGAACCCTACCTGGACGAGGTCCGCCGCCCGGGCGGGTGACGTGATGATCGTGTACAGCACAAAGACCACGACCGCATAGAGCGCGATCTTCTTCGCCTGCGCCATCCGTCTGCCCTCCCCTTGAGCCGCCCCTGAGCGGTCGCCGAGTCTAGCCGAGCCCTGTTTGCGCGACCTTTGGCTCGGCCTTCATGGACCAAGGGCCCGCGGATCGGGGTCTTTCGCCGACCTCCGGAAGGGTGGCGGACGCGCAGGATGGATGTCGAGCCCGGCGGATCTGGCAGGAATCCGCGGGGCTGTGGGACCGGCCCTCACTGCGGGGTCCGCGCCGCGAGCTTTCCCCCTGACTGCGGTGCCGGACCTGTGGGATCGGTCCTCATCGGGGGGAGCGGCTTGTCCCCCCGATGCCGCTCCCCCCGGCCGAACCCCTTCATGTGTGGCATGCACATGGCTACGCTGCGGATGTGTGACGAGCACTCCTGAGGACGACCGGTCCGACCGGTCCGACCCGTCCGACCGGTACGACAGGTCCGCCGAGTCAGCCGGGCACGACGAGTCAGCCGGGTACGACGAGGCGGGGTACGAGGACCAGTACGGGTACGGGTACGAGGGCGAGGAGCCCGCCCGCGCGTACGCCTCCGGGCGCGACATGTACGTCGCCGAGGGCGACTTCCACCTCTACGTCCAGGAGCCCGACGGCTCCGAGACGCACCTCACCGACGGCCCGGTCACCGACGACTGCCCCTATCCCGGCCTCGCCGCCTTCACCGCCGACCGGGCCGAGCACTACTTCGGCCGGACCCGGCTCCGTACCGAACTCTGCGAGCGACTCGCCGAATGCCACGCAGCCCGCACCCCGCTGGTCGTCGTCGCCCCCTCCGGCGCCGGCAAGACCTCGCTGCTCCAGGCCGGACTGTGGCAGGACCTCGACCACGCCCGGGTCCCCGTGCCCGGCGCGCGCCACTGGCCCCGGCTGCTGCTCACCCCCACGGCCCGCCCCGTACGGGAACTGACCGCCCCTCCTCGAACTCGCGGGCCTCGACGATTCCCCGGATCCGGACCCGGATCCGGACGTCGGCTTCGGTGCGTTGTCCGAGGCGTTACGGAGGAAGATCGGCCCCGACCGCCGCGTCCTGCTCGTCGTCGACCAGGCCGAGGAACTGTTCACCCTCTGCACCGACGCCGCCGAACGGCAGGCCTTCACCGACCTCCTCTCCCGCCTCGCCGATCCCGGCCCCGACCCGGGCGAAACCGCCCCGCTCGCCCTCGTCGTGCTCGCCCTGCGCGCCGACTTCTACGCCCACTGCGCCGAACTGCCCTGGCTGCGTGCCGCCGTCCAGAACGGACAGCTCCTCCTCGGCCCGCTGTCCCGCGAGGAACTCCTCGACGCGATCCGCCTGCCCGCCCGCGCGGCCGGTCTCCGGCTCGAACCCGGCCTGGTCGACCTCCTCGTCTCCGACTTCGGCGCCCGCCGCGGCCTCGTCGAGCCCGGCGCGCTCCCGCTGCTCGCGCACGCCCTGCGCGCCACCTGGCAGAACCGGCAGGGCCGGCTGCTCACCGTCGCCGGCTACACCGGCACCGGCGGGGTCGCGCACGCCCTCGGCAACAGCGCCGACCAGGTGTACGAGGGGCTCGGCGAGGCCGCCCAGGGCATCGCCCGGCGGCTCTTTCTCGGCCTCGTCGCCATCGGCGAGGACGGCGACGGCGTCCTCGCCGACGGGCGCCGCCGGATCCGCCGCGACCAGTTGCTCGCCGGGGTGCCCGACCGCGAGACGGCCGAGGCGGTGCTCGCCGCGTTCACCGCGCGCCGACTCCTGGTGCAGGAGCGCGAGACGGTCTCGCTCACCCACGAGGCGCTGCTCACCGCCTGGCCCACCCTGCACGCCTGGATCAACGACGACAGGCCCCGCAACCTGCTCCTCCAGGACCTCGACGCCGCCGCCCGCGCCTGGCAGGGCGCAGGCCGCGAGCCCGACGCGCTCTACCGGGGCAAGCCGCTCGACCGGGCTCTGGAGGCGGCCCCCGAGCCGCCGGACCCGGCCGAGGACGACCTGCTGCGCCGGGACTTCCTGAACGCCTCCGTGCGGCTGCGGAAGCGTTCCGTACGGATCCGGCGCCGGATCGTCGCGGTCCTGGTCGCCCTCGTGCTCGTCGCCGGGACGGCCGCCGTCCTCGCCGTCCGCCAGAGCGGTACGGCCGAGACCGAGCAGCGCGCGGCCCTCGCCGCCCGCATCACCGCCCAGGCCGACGGTCTCCGCACGGCGGACCCGGCGCTCGCGGCCCGGCTCGACCTGGTGGCGCACCGGCTGGCGCCGCGCGCGGCGACGACGATGAACCTGTACGTGGATGCCAACGCGGTGCTGCCGCGCCAGGTGCCGGGCTTCCGGCGCATGGTGACCGGCACGGCGTACCGGCCGGACGGCCGGGTGTTCGCCGCGGTGGACGTCGGCGGCCTGATCAGACTGTGGGACGTCGCCGATCCGACCCGGTCGCCCAGCGAGCTCGGGAAGCCGCTCGAAGCCGGTCTCGGGGGTGAGGTCGGCTTCAGTCCGGACGGTCGGCTCCTGACTGCCACTTCCCGCTTCTTCCCGGCCAAGCTGTGGAACGTCACCGACCCTGCCCGGCCCGTCCCCGTCGAGCTGCCGCGCGGCGCCGCCGGCCGCGGCGGAGGCACGCTCGCCTTCGCCCGCGACGGCCGCACGCTCTTCGGCAGCGGCCCCCAGGGCCGCATGCTCGCGTGGAACGTGACCGATCCGGCCCGCGCAGTGCTGCTGCCCCGCTCGACCCTCTCCCTGAACGGCGCCCCCAGGGCCTTCGGCCCGGACGGCCGCACCCTCGCGGGGACCAGCGGCGACTCCACCGTACGGATCTGGGACCTGGCCCACCCGGACCGCGCGCCCGCCGCCCTCGTACCGCCGAACGCGCGGGACGAGTACCACCGGACGGCGTACCGGCCGGACGGGCGCTATCTCGCACTCTCCAACGGCAACCAGGTGTGGGTGTGGGACCTCGCGGACCCCGCCCGTCCCCGGCGGATGCGCTACTACCTGCCGACCGTCGGGCGGGACGTGACCTCGCTGGCCTTCAGCCCGGACGGGCAGACGCTCGTCGTCGCCGACAACGCCCGGACCGTACGCCTGTGGAACTTCGCCGACCCCGCGGACGTCAAGGGCCGCCCGTCCCTGCCCGTGCCGCCGTCCTCCGTCCGTGGACTGACGTTCACGCCGGACGGGCGCACCCTGGCCGCCGGTACGGAGACCGGACCCGTCATGCTCTGGCGCCTGCCGGACGCGGCTCTCCCGCCCGCCGCGTACGACACCCGCACGCTCTCCTACGCCCCGGGCGGGCGGCGCCTCGCCACCGGCGGCGGCGACGGCACGGTCCGCCTGTGGAGCCTCGCCGGTCCGGACCGCCGTGCCCGGGTCGTCGGCACCCTGTCCGCCGGTACGGGAACGGTGGCCGCCCTGGCCTTCGGGCCGGACGGGCGCAGCCTCACCGTGGGCTCGTGGGACGGAGACGACCGCCGGGTCTCCCGCTGGGACGTCACCGACCCCGGCCGGCCACGGCGGCTCGCCGAACGCGCGGCCGACGGCGACGGGCGGGCGCCCGCGATCAGCCCGGACGGGGGTACCGCCGTCGTAGAGGGAGAGGACGAGGTGGTGGTGTGGGACCTCGAAGGGCCGGAAGGGCCTCCGGCGCCCGACCGGCCGCTGAAGACGGGTGACGGCGGGGCCGAGTCACTGGCCGTCAGCTCCGGCGCGCGGGTCATCGGTGTCGGGCACGACGACGGCGACTTCTCGCTGTGGACGGGCGGCTCGGGACCGTCCCCGGTCGTCCGGGTGCCCGGCATCGTCCCCGGCATGCCGGCCCCGCAGGTCCTGGCGCTCTCCCCGGACGGGCGGGCGCTCGCCAAGGCCGACCATGCCACCCTCACCACCTGGGAGCTCGCCGACCCGGCGCGGCCGGTCGCCCGTGGCTCCGTCACCGGCGGCGGTGACGTGGAGTCCCTGGCCTTCGGCCCGGGCGGCGACGTCCTCGCGGTGGGGGACGCCGACGGGACGGTCCGCTTCGCCGACCCGGCGAACGCCACGGCCCTCAGCCGCCCCCTGTCCGGCGGCGTCGGCCGCGTCACCGCCCTCGCCTTCGCCCCCGACGGCCGCACCCTCGCCGCGGGCGGGCCGGGCCTGCCCGTACGCCTCTGGTCCACGGACCCGCAGGCGGCGGCCCGTTGGATCTGCGCGGGCACCGACGTCCTCACTCCGGCCCAATGGGCCCAGTACGTCCCGGGTTTGCCCTACGACCCGCCCTGCCGCGAGGAAGGCTGAGGAGGAATGAAAAAACCTCCCCGAACCGCGTTTCCGCGATTCGGGGAGGTTTTCTGGCGGTAGCGGAGGGATTTGAACCCTCGGTGAGTTTCCCCACACTCGCTTTCGAGGCGAGCTCCTTCGGCCGCTCGGACACGCTACCGAGAGAGAGCTTAGCCCAAAGGCGCCGTGGACTGAAATCCGTATCCCGCAGCAGGCCAGGGGCGGTGCCCACGGCCAGGTCAGCGGTCCCGGAAGAAGCGGGTCAGGCGGTCCGAGCACTCCGTCTCCAGGACGCCCTGGATCACCTCGGGGCGGTGGTTGAGACGTCGGTCGCGGACCAGGTCCCAGAGGGAGCCGGTGGCGCCGGCCTTCTCGTCGAAGGCGCCGAAGACCACCCGTTCGACCCGCGCCTGGACGAGCGCGCCCGCGCACATCACGCAGGGCTCCAGGGTCACCACGAGCGTGCAGCCGGTCAGCCGCCACTCGCCGGTCGCCGCAGCGGCCCGCCGCAGGGCGAGGATCTCGGCGTGGGCGGTCGGGTCGCCGATGGCCTCGCGCTCGTTGTGGCCGCGGGCGAGGACCGTACCGTCCGGGGACAGCACGACCGCGCCGACCGGCACGTCACCGGCCGCCGCGGCCAGCTCGCCCTCGGCGAGGGCGAGCCGCATGGGCTCCCGCCAGGGGTCCCGTACGGGATCCGGGCCCCGTACAGGATCCGAGTCCCGTACGGGATCCGAGGCCTTCACGCGATCCGAGTCCCCGCCGGGATCCGCGCCCGCGCCCGCGTCCACGCCGGGGCCTGCGCCGGGGCCTTGTACTGCGAACGCCACTAGCGCACGGCCTCCAGGATGTCCGAGGCGCCGATGGCGTCGGCGATCTCGCCGAGGGCGTCCTCGGTCAGGTCGATCAGGTCGCGCTCGGTCATGCCGAGGTCGGCCAGGATCAGGCCCTCGCCGAGCGGCCCGGCCGGGGCGATGCCGGCGGTGGCCGCCGCGTCGTCGTCCTCGTCCTCGTGCTCCGGCTCGCCGTCCTCGGTGCCGTCCAGGTCGGTGAGTTCGTCGAGCGCGCCGTCCCGGTCGTCGTCGCCGAGGAGTTCCGAGGTGAGGATCTCCCCGTAGGAGGAGCGGGCCGCGGCGGCCGCGTTCGAGACGAAGACCCGGGGGTCGTCCTCGCCGTCGACGCGGACGACGCCGAACCACGCGTCCTCCTGCTCGATGAAGACGATCACCGTTTCCCCGTCGTCGGCGGCGGACTCACGGGCCAGATCGGCCAGGTCCGCCAGCGTCTCCACGTTGTCGAGCTCGATATCGCTCGCTTCCCACCCGTCTTCGGTGCGCGCGAGCAGTGCGGCGAAGTACACCTGACTCTCCCACTGATCAGAGGTGTGATGATCCGGCGGCGCGCTCCTGATGCCCCGCCCAATCGGCATCGTGACAGAAACCTCGCCGTCAGGAGAGGTCTTCGGCTCTTGCGTCGTGCATCAGTCTGAACGACGCCCGGATCGGGCGGGCGTGCGACCCCGGCGCACGGAGGGGGCGCACGGTGATCGCCGCCCGGGGGCCACCGCGCCGTCGCCGTACGGCCACCACCTGGGTGTACGGACGGCCCGGTTGCGGCTCGGTCAGGGCTCTCACCACCGGAAGGTGCGCATCCGCATCGCCTGCCGCATGCGCGCCGCCCGGGCGCGCCGCGGCTGCACGCGGTCGCGCAGCGCCTTCGCCTCGTTCAGCTCGCGCAGGAACTGCGCGCGGCGCCTGCGGCGCTCCGCGTCCGTCTCCGGCCTGTCCGGTTCATCCGGTCCGGCTCGTCCGTCCGGCCCGGCTCGTCCGGCTCGTCCGGCTCGTCCGGCTGGTCCGTCTCGTCTGTCGGGCATGGACACACCACCCACCACCGCGTGACACGGGTCCCTGTAGCCCCCACCTTCCCCCTCCCGCACGGGTTGACGCCAGTCCTCGGCCGGGTCCCGGCTACTGTTGGGGCATGCGTCTCCACGTCGTCGATCACCCGCTGGTCGCCCACAAGCTCACCACCCTGCGCGACAAGCGCACGGACTCCGCCACCTTCCGCCGGCTCGCCGACGAGTTGGTCACCCTGCTCGCCTACGAGGCGACCAGGGACGTGCGGACCGAGCAGGTCGACATCGAGACCCCTGTGACGCCGACGACCGGCGTGAAGCTGTCGTACCCGCGGCCGCTGGTGGTCCCGATCCTGCGGGCCGGTCTGGGCATGCTCGACGGCATGGTGCGGCTGCTGCCCACCGCCGAGGTCGGCTTCCTGGGCATGATCCGCAACGAGGAGACGCTGGAGGCGTCGACGTACGCGACGCGGATGCCGGAGGACCTGTCCGGCCGCCAGGTGTACGTCCTCGACCCGATGCTCGCGACCGGCGGCACGCTCGTCGCGGCCATCCAGGAGCTGATCAAGCGCGGCGCCGACGACGTGACGGCGGTCGTGCTGCTCGCCGCCCCGGAGGGCGTCGAGGTCATGGAGCGCGAGCTGGCGGGCACGCCGGTGACCGTCGTGACCGCCTCGGTCGACGAGCGGCTCAACGAGCACGGCTACATCGTGCCGGGCCTCGGCGACGCGGGTGACCGCATGTACGGCTCCGCCGAGTAGTTCCCGGACCCGGGTCCGTACCCGTAAGGGCTCTCAGCAGCGGCCCGGCACCGGCTTCGGCTTGTTGAGCGCCACGAGCGCCGCGTCCGCCGCCGCCTTCGGGTCGAGCGTCTTGAAGGCCGTGCCGATGATCAGGTCGACGTCCGCCGTGGTGCGGGCGTCGACCTTCGTCGTGGCGCCCTTCAGCTGTGTGCCGACCACGGAGAAGGCGCCCTTGGCGGCTCCGGGGGAGCCGAGCAGCAGCCCGGAGCCGGGGACCTTCTTGTCGTAGGCGACCGGCGCGTTGCCCACCTTGCCGATGACGAAGCCGCGCTTCTTCAGCTCGTCCGCGGTCGACTTGGCGAGCCCGGCGCGCGGGGTCGCGTTGTAGACGTTGACCGTGATCTGGGCGGGCTTGGGCAGCGGGGCGCCGGCGGTCTGCGCGCTCGGCGTGGGCTTGGGCGCGGCCTTGCAGTCGGCCTGTTTGCCGGCGGCGGTGGTGGTGGTCTTCTCGTCGCCGCCGGAGAAGACGTCGACGAGCTGCAGCGTCCCCCAGCCGGCCGCGCCGAGCACGACCACGGCGGCCGCGGCCCCGAGGATGATCCTGCGCCGGCGGTGGGGGCGGCGCATGCGGGGGTAGACATCCCCCGTGATGCGGTACTTTCCGCCCATTCCGGGGGGAGTGAGCATGCTCATGAACGCAGCGTAATGCCGCCCGTGGAGGATGCCTACTGGATGATCATGTGATCGCGTCCGGATGGGCGCGAAGAGGCCCCGAAAGGATCACCCGGAAAGGGCCGTCCGAGGCGGTCCGGAGGCCGCCCGAGGCCGTCCGAGGCCGTCCGAAGGTGCGAGGCGGGCGCGGCTCAGTCCATTTCGAGCACGCGCGCGTGCAGGACCTGCCGCTGCTGGAGCGCGGCCCGGACCGCGCGGTGCAGTCCGTCCTCCAGGTAGAGATCGCCCCGCCACTTCACGACATGCGCGAAGAGGTCGCCGTAGAACGTCGAGTCCTCGGCGAGCAGCGTCTCCAGGTCCAGCTGGCCCTTGGTGGTCACCAGCTGGTCGAGGCGGACCGGGCGCGGTGCCACGTCCGCCCACTGCCGGGTGCTTTCCCGGCCGTGGTCGGGATACGGCCGGCCGTTTCCGATGCGCTTGAAGATCACACGGAAAGCCTACCGGGCAAGCGGCTCCCGGCGCAGCCACGCGGACCCGGTGCGATGCTGGGGCAAACCGGGACGAAGGGGCACAAGATGAGCGAGCGTGAGCAGCCCTGGGCGGACATCGCCGCCGGGTACGCCTTCGACGGCCCCGCCCTCGATCTGGGCGCGCTGCTCTGGGACGGTACGTGTCATCCGGACGCTCAGGTCCGCATCCCGCTCCCGATGCTCAACCGGCACGGTCTGGTGGCCGGCGCGACCGGCACCGGCAAGACCAAGACGCTCCAGCTGATCGCCGAGCAGCTGTCCGCGAACGGCGTGCCCGTCTTCCTCGCCGACATCAAGGGCGACGTCTCCGGGATCGCCGCGCCCGGCGCGGACGGCGAGAAGGTGCGCGAGCGGGCGGGGCAGGTCGGCCAGGAGTGGCAGGCGACCGGCTTCCCCTGCGAGTTCTACGCCCTCGGCGGCCCCGGCACCGGCTCCGGCTCTGGCTCTGTCCCCGGCACCGGCTCTGTCCCCGGCACCGGCACTGGCACCGGCACCAGCACCGGCATCCCGATCCGGGCCACCGTGACCAGCTTCGGACCCCTGCTCCTGTCGAAGGTGCTCCAGCTCAACCAGACCCAGGAGCAGTCCCTCGGGCTGATCTTCCACTACGCCGACGGCAAGGGCCTGGAGCTGGTCGACCTCAAGGACCTGCGGGCGGTCGTCGCCTTCCTGGTCTCCGACACCGGCAAGGCGGAACTGAAGGGGATCGGCGGTCTGTCGACGGTGACCGCCGGGGTGATCCTGCGCGCGATCACCGCCTTCGAGCAGCAGGGCGCGGGCGCGTTCTTCGGGGAGCCGGAGTTCGACACGAGCGAGTTCCTGCGCACGGCTCCGGAGGACGGGCGCGGCATCGTCTCCGTACTCGAACTGCCCGCCGTACAGGACAAGCCGCAGCTGTTCTCGACCTTCCTGATGTGGCTGCTCGCCGATCTGTACGGGGACCTGCCGGAGGTCGGCGACCTCGACAAGCCCAAGCTGGTCTTCTTCTTCGACGAGGCGCACCTGCTGTTCAACGGGGCGTCGAAGGCGTTCCTGGAGTCGATCACGCAGACCGTGCGGCTGATCCGTTCCAAGGGCGTCGGGGTGTTCTTCGTGACGCAGACCCCGAAGGACGTGCCGGGTGACGTCCTCGCGCAGCTCGGCAACCGGGTGCAGCACGCGCTGCGCGCCTTCACCCCGGACGACGCCAAGGCGCTGAAGGCGACCGTACGGACCTTCCCGAACTCGGCGTACGACCTGGAGGAGGTGCTCACCGGGCTCGGTACGGGCGAGGCGGTGATCACCGTGCTCAGCGAGAAGGGTGCCCCGACCCCGGTGGCGGCGACCCGGCTGCGCGCCCCGCAGTCGCTGATGGGGCCGGTCCCGGCGCCCGAGCTTGAGGCGGCGGTGAAGGGCTCGCCGCTGTACGGGCGGTACGCGGAGGCCGTGGACCGCGAGTCGGCGTACGAGAAGCTGACGGCCGAGCAGCAGGCGGCGGAGGCGGAGGCGCTGCGGGCGGCGGAGCAGGCCGCGGCGGAGAAGGAGACCGCGAGGGCTCCGCGGCAGAAGGAGGAGCCCTCGCTCGCTCAACAGGTGGTCGGGAGTGGCCTGTTCAAGTCACTCGCGCGGTCGGTCGGCACCCAGCTGGGCCGGGAGATCAGCCGCTCGATCTTCGGTACCGCGCGACGCAGGCGCTGACGTCGACTACTCCGTGACCTCGTCGTGGTCGCCGTGCAGACCGCCGCCGCTGCCCGCGTCACCGGTCGTCGGAACGGAGACGACGGGCTTCTTGAGGGAGCTGATGTCGTGGGCGTAGGTGCCCACGGCGTTGGCGATGACGTCGATGTTGATGTCGAAGGCGGTCATGTCGATGTTCGTGATGTCGTCGCCCGCGGCGTGGTAGTTCACGTCGTACGCGACCCCCGCCTCGCCGCCGAACTTCTCGGCCTGGCCCGCGGTCTTGACGCCCTCGGCGCCGGTGAAGGTGCCGCCGGAGGGGATGCCGGCCTCGATGAACGGCCCGTAGTCGGAGCGGCCGGTGAAGTCGGTGCCCTCGTGCGGGGTGCCGTTCCTGTCCATGAAGTTCGTGATGTCGCGCTCCAGCTGGGCGGAGCCCTCGGGGCCGGCGCCCGCGCCGACGCCGTCGGAGTTGTCGCCGTCGTAGACGAAGAGTCCGTAGTTCGGCGAGGCGATCATGTCGAAGTTGAGGTAGAGCTTGATCTCCTTCCTGCCGAGGGCGCTCAGGTTGGTGACGTAGTGGTCGGAGCCGAGCAGGCCGACCTCCTCGGCGGACCACCAGGCGAAGCGCACCTTGTTGCGGACCTTGTCCTTGTCCTTGCCCTGGGCCTTGGCGAGTTCCAGGGCGGTCTGGAGGAGGCCGGCGGAGCCGGAGCCGTTGTCGTTGATGCCGGGGCCGGCGGTGACGGAGTCGAGGTGGGCGCCGAGCATCACGGTGTTGGCGGCGTTGCCGCCCTTGGTCTCCGCGATGACGTTGTTGGTGGACCGCTCCTCCTGGAACTGGCGGATCTCGAAGGAGAGGTTCACCGGGCCCTTGGCGAGGTCGGCGGCGAGCTTCTCGCCCTCCGCCTGGGTGATGCCGCCGGTCGGGATCCTGCCGGAGGCGACGTCGCCGAGGGTGCCGGAGAGGACGCCCTCGACGTTGTTGTAGACGATCGCGCCGACGGCGCCGGCCGCGGCGGCGTTCTGCTGCTTGACGGCGAAGGTGCAGCCGCCGCGCTTGATCAGGGCGATCTTGCCGGTGAACGCGCCGGCGGCGAAGTCGCCCGGCTCGCAGCCGTTGGTGCCGTCCGCGTCGACCGGGGCGGCTGCCAGGTCGGCCTTGATGCCGCCGACCGGGGTCGACTTCGTGTACGACATCGCCCGGATCGGCAGGTCGCGCGCGGCGGGGGAGACGACGGCGGCCTTCTCGGCGAGCGTCTTGATGTAGACGAAGTCGAACTTCTGGTACGTGACGGCGTAGCCGGCCTTCTTGAGCTGCGCGTACACATACGCGGCGGAGGCGTCGTGGCCGAGGGTGCCGGCCGCGCGGTTGCCTTCGGCCGAGTCGGCTATCGCCTGGAACTTCTGCAGGTGCTTGTAGGCGTCCTGGGCGGACGTCTCGCGGACCAGCTTCCTCGCGAGCCTGGCGGCGTCGCGGGCCTCCGCGGCCCCGGGTTCGGGGGTGGCGGTGGCGGGCGCGGCGAGCATCAGCGGGGTGGCGAGTGCTGCGACGGCCAGAACGGCGGCCGCTCTGCGCTGGGATGCGTTCACAGAAGTCCTTCCCGGTGCGTACGAGGTGCGTACGAGGTTGAGGGGAAGTTAGCGATCGCCGGGGGACTCTGTGAACACCTCGCACGCAATTCCTGTCAGGCAGCACAGGATTGACATGGGGAATTCTCAATTCCCTTTGGGTGGAGACGATTTCGCCGCCTTGGCGGCGGCCTTCATCTCCTGCTTGTGGGCGCGCACCTTCGCCAGGGAGTCCGGGCCGGTGATGTCGGCGGCCGAGCGATAGCAGTCCTTCTCGCCGTACGGGCCCGCCGCCTCCCGCCAGCCCTTCGGCCCGACCCCGTACTGCTTGCCGAGCAGCGCCAGGAAGATCTGCGCCTTCTGCCTGCCGAAGCCGGGCAGCGCCTCCAGACGGGCGAGCAGTTCCTTGCCGCTCGCCGCGTCACGCCAGACGGCCTCCGCGTCGCCGTCGTACTCGTCGACGAGGAAGCGGCACAGCTGCTGGATCCGCTTGGCCATGGACCCGGGGTAGCGGTGCACGGCCGGTTTCTCGGAGAGCAGGGCGGCGAAGGCCTCCGGCTCCCGGGCGGCGATCTCGTGCGCGTCCAGGTCGTCGTGGCCCATGCGGGTGGCGATCGTGTACGGGCCCGAGAACGCCCACTCCATCGGCACCTGCTGGTCGAGGAGCATGCCGACCAGCGCGGCGAGCGGGGAGCGGCCGAGGAGCTCGTCGGCGTCCGGCTGCTGGGCGAGGTGGATCACGGGAGTCACAGGGCTCATGTTTCGATGATCCGGCGGGCCGGCCGCGCCCGCCCGGTGGCTCACCCTGTCGGCTCACCCTGTCGGCTCACCCTTCCGGCTCACCCTTCCGGCTCACCCTTCCCGTCCTTCGCGAAGCGTTCGAGGGCGGTCATCACCCGTTCGCGCGTCTCGGCGCCGCCCAGGTGCCCGGCGCTCTCCACCACGTACAGCTCGGCGTCCGGCCATCCCTTGACCAGCTCCCACGCGGTGATCAGCGGCCCGCCCATGTCGAGCCGGCCGTGCACGAGGACCCCGGGGATGCCGGCGAGCCGGTGCGCGTCGCGGATCAGCGCGCCCTCCTCCAGGAAGGCGCCCTGCGAGAAATAGTGCGCGCAGATCCGGACCATGGCGAGCCGGGCGGCGTCGGGCCGGTCGGCGTACGGGGTGCCCTGGCCCTCCATGGACAGGACGGCGTCCTCCCAGGTGCACCAGTCGTTCGCCGCCCGCTCCCGTACGGCGGGGTCGGGGTCGCTCATCCGGGCCGCGTAGGCGGCGAGGAGGTCGGGGGTCGCGGTGCCGTCGGGCGCGCCGACGGCGGCCCGGAAGCGGTCGTGGGCCTCGGGGAAGTAGCGGCCGACCCCGCCGTACAGCCAGGCGGTCTCGGAGCGGCGGGTGGTGGTCACGCTCGCGAGGACGATCTCGCCGACCCGGGCCGGGTGGGCCTCGGCGTAGGCCAGGATCAGGGTCGAGCCCCAGGAGCCGCCGTAGAGCAGCCAGCGGTCGATACCGAGGTGCTCGCGCAGCCGCTCCATGTCGGCGACCAGGTGGGCGGTGGTGTTCGTGGCGAGGTCGGCGGCCGGATCGCTCGCGTGCGGGGTGGAGCGGCCGCAGCCGCGCTGGTCGAACTGCACGATCCGGTAGACGGCCGGGTCGAAGACCCGGCGCGCGTTCGGCGAGGAGCCGGAGCCGGGGCCGCCGTGCACGACCAGCGCGGGCTTCCCGGCGGGGTTGCCGGCGACGGACCAGAAGACGCGGTTGCCGTCGCCGACGTCGAGCAGGCCGGAGTCGTACGGCGCGAGCTCGGGGAAGAGGGGGCGGGGTTCGGGCGTGGGAGTGGATTCCGGTGCGGGGGCGGATTCCGGTGCGGGAGTGGATTCCGGTGCGCGGGCGTATTCCGGTGCGGGGGTGGATTCCGGTGCGGTGGCCATCCGGCCGACGCTACCGGGTGCCCCCGAGCCGCACCGCCGGGTTTTCGCACCAGGCGAGGACATCCGGCCACGCGCCGTACCCGTGGTCGGGATTGAGGTGCCCGCCGCCCGGTACGTGGTCGAGGTCGAGCCCGAGCGGAATCCCGTAGGGGAGGTCGGCGCCCTCGGCGCAGTACGGGTCGCCGTCCCCGTACACGAGCCGGGTCGGTGTCCCCGATGCCGTCAGGAGGGTGCGTACGGCGTCGAGGTCGAGGCCGTCCGCGAACTCGGCGATCTCCGGGATCGAGGCGGTGACCTGCGGCGACGGCGGTGCGACGAGCAGCACCCGGTCGGCCTCGGGCGCCCGGCCGGCGGCGACGGCGCGCAGCCACAGCAGGACGCCGAGGCTGTGCGCGAGCACGACGAACTCGCCCTTGCCCTTGCCCTCGCCCTTGCCCTCGGCCTGGATTCCGGCGGGCCGCTTCCCGTGCTCCTCAAGGGCCGTCAGCCAGTCCGCGAGGCGGGGCGCGTCGGGCTCGGGCAGCTGCGGATAGCGCACCTCGTGCCCGCGCTCGGCCAGCGCGCCGGCCAGCCAGTGCTGCCAGTGGCCGGGCGGACGGTGGTTCTGGAAGCCGTGGAGGACGAGGTAGGCGTTCATGGCTCAGATCGTGGGGGTGGCGGCGGGCCGCGGTCCAGTGTGTTTCAGGGGCTGGACGGGGGAGTGGAGGGGGTGTGCTCCGCGTGCTCCCGGAAGCTGAGCAACTGCCGTACTCCCGCCTTCAGTTCGGCGGTCGAGAGTCGCTGCTCCTCGGACAGATGGTGCATCAGGCTCGGCGAGAAGGGCGCGAGGAGGAGGTGCGCGAGGAGGGCGGCGTTGGTGTCGGGGCGGGCCTGGGACACCAGCAGGGCGACGTGGGTGTGCATCGCGAGGTAGGCGCCGCTGGTGTAGCGGGCGACGGGGGCGGCGCTCTGGGCGGCGAGCAGGATCGCGCGCTGTTCGACCACGCGGTCGACCAGGGCGTCGAGGAAGGCGTCGAGGCGTTCGGCGGCGGGTGCGCCGGGGCCGAGCGGCGGCGGGCCGCTCAGATACGCCTCCTGGAACTGCCGCTCGCGGTCGTCGAGCAGTGCCCACAGGAGCTGGGAGACGTCCCCGAAGCGCCGGTAGACGGTGCCGACGCCGATGCCGCTGGCGTGGGCGACCTGGTTCATGGTGACGGCCTCGGGGCCCTGCTCGGCGACGATCCGGGCGGCGGCGTCGAGGATCTTGCGCCGGTTGCGGGCGGCGTCGGCCCGCTCGGGCGCGGGCCCGCCGATGCTCGGCAGCAGGTTGAGCAGGGACGTGGGCTGCGCCGGGGACGGGTGTGCGCCGGCGCGGGCGGCGGGGGCGGCAGTGGCGGGAGCGGGGGTGGGAGCGCGGGTGGGCCCGGCACCGGCGTCCTCGGGCTGCAGTCTCGTCATGGTCATCCGCCGCTCCCTGCGTGCTGTGCCTGCGCGTCCCCCTCGCGTCCGTCCTTGACTTCGAGCATACCTGGCGCGGCGATGAAGCGGATAGGTGTCCGCTTAGCGTGCGACCCGTTGGACTGGTGGATACCCCTGGGGGTACTTCTGTTATGGTCGCCTGTATACCCCAGGGGGTAAGTGTCCTGGGGTGCTGGAAGTTCTGGACGGTCTGGAAGTTCTGGACGGTCTGGACGGTCCTGGAAGGAGTACGGCGTGTTCGTGATCGACCCTCCGGTCGTCAGCCGCTCCGTCGCCGAACGATGTTGACCGCTCTGGCGGCGCTGGCCGCCGGGGCCGTCGTCGGGCTCGCGCTCGGGGCGCTGGGCGGCGGCGGAAGCGTCCTCGCCGTACCGGCCCTGATCTATCTGCTCGGCTTCAGTCCGGCCGCCGCGGCGACCGCGAGCCTGCTGATCGTGCTCGGCACGGCCGCCACCGCGCTGTACGTGCACGCCCGCGACGGCCAGGTCCGCTGGCGTACGGGAGCGCTGTTCGCCGCGGCCGGCCTGGTGCCGGCGGCGCTGGGCGGCCTGCTGTCCGCGCGGCTGCCGGACGGGCTGCTCACCCTCGGTTTCGCCGCGGTGGCGGGGCTCGCGGCGGTACGGATGGTCCGCCGGGCCCCGGCCGAGGAACCGGCCGTACGCCGCTCGGGCCCGGCCGTCGCGGGTGCGGGCGCCGGGCTCGGCGCCGTCACCGGGGTGCTCGGCGTGGGCGGCGGCTTCCTGACCGTACCGGCGCTGGTGCAGGTCGTCGGCCTGCGGATGCGTCCGGCGGTCGGGACCAGCCTGCTGGTCGTCGCGGTCAACGCGCTGGTCGCGCTGCTGGCCCGCGCGGGCGGCTCGGTGCCGGTGGACTGGGCGGTCGTCGCCCCGTTCACGGGCGCGGCGGTCCTGGCGGCCTGGGACGGCCGGCGGCTCGCCTCCCGCATCCCGGCGGACACGCTGCGCCGGGTCTTCGGGGCGGTGCTGCTGCTGGTCGCGGCCCTGATGCTGGTGGACCTGGCGGTGTAGGGCCAGGTCCGTCGGACCGGGTCAGGCTCTTCGGGCCGGGCCCGGTCAGGCTCTTCGGTCCGGGCCGGGCCGGGGGTTCGTCGGGCCGGGCCGGATCGGGCCGGGTCAGGCCCTTCGGGTCGGGTTCTTCGGTTCAGGCCAGGGAGAGGAAGAGCTTCTCCAGGCGGGCCCGCATCTGCTCGGGGTCCTCGCCGTCCCTGCGCCCCTTCTCCATGTCCGTCAGGCACTGCTGGAGTCCGGTCGCGATGATCGCGAACCCGGCCCGGTCGAGCGCCCGGGACGCGGCCGCCAGCTGGGTCACGACCTCCTCGCAGTCGCGGCCTTCCTCGATCATCCGGATCACTCCGGAGATCTGTCCCTGCGCCCGGCGCAGCCGGTTCAGCACGGCCTTCAGTTCGGCGCCCGCGAGATCCAGTTCCACAACCACTCCTCAGCAGATACCCCAGGGGGTAATTTACTCCCCACCACGGGGTCCCGTCGAAAACCAAGGATGACACCTGCCATGCCCACCCCCACCCCCACCGCCTCTCCCTCTCCCTCTCCCTCTTCCGCCTCCCTCGACGCCGACCAGACCCACGCCCGGCTCGCCGAGCTGACCGTCGTCGACGTCCGCACCCCCGGCGAGTACGCGGGCGGCCATGTGCCCGGCGCCCTGAACGTGCCGCTCGACCGGCTCGACCGGGCCGTCCCCGCCCTCAAGGAGGCCGCGGCCCGCCGCGAGCTCGTCATCGTCTGCCAGTCGGGCAACCGCTCCCGTACCGCCTGCGACCGCCTCGCCGCCCACGGCATCCCGGTCATCAACCTGACCGGCGGCACCTCCGGCTGGGCCGCCCGCGGCCACGCCCTCGCCCACCCGGCCGGCGGCGCCCCGACCCGTACCCCCTGGGCCATGGACCGTCAGGTCCGCCTCACCGCCGGCACCCTGGTCCTCCTGGGTCTCCTCCTCGGCCTCCTGATCCACCCCGCCTTCCAGCTCCTCTCGGCGGCGATCGCGGGCGGCCTGGTCTTCTCGGCCCTCACCAACACCTGCGGCATGGCCGCCCTCCTCGCCAAGCTCCCCCACAACCGCACCACCAGCTGCGCCGTGGACCTGGACACGACCCTGGCGCAGCTCCGGCAGGGGTGAGACGGGTCGGTTCGGTGGCGGATGGGCGTCACGGATCGAGGCGGGCCGCGCGGGTCTGGAGGTAGCGGCGTTCCGGGAGGCTCTGGGTGGTGCGGGCGGCGGCGCGGTAGGCGTCGGCGGCGGCGCGGTGGGCGCCGGTGCGTTCGAGGAGGTGGGCGCGGACGGCGGGGAGGCGGTGGGACTCGGGGAAGCGGGGTTCCAGGGCCCCCAGGGCGGTCAGGCCCGCCTCCGGGCCCTCGACCATCGCGAGGGCGACCACCCGGCCCAGCTCCGCCATCGGGTCCGGGGCCTTCGTCAGGAGGACGTCGTAGAGGGCGAGGATCTGCGGCCAGTCCGTGGTGTCCGGGCCCGGGGCCTCGTCGTGGAGGGCGGCGATCGCGGCCTGGAGCTGGTACGGGCCCGGCGGGCCCTCCGCCAGGGCCTCCTCGACCAGCGCGGTGCCCTCGGCGATCGCCGCCCGGTCCCAGCGCGTACGGTCCTGCTCGTCCAGCGGGACCAGCTCGCCGTCCGGCCCGGTGCGGGCCGCGCTGCGTGCCTCCGTGAGCAGCATCAGGGCGAGCAGCCCGGTCACCGCGCCGTCGCGCGGCAGCAGCCGGCGGGCCGCCCTGGTCAGCCGGATCGCCTCCCGGGCCAGGCCGGCGCGGTGCAGGGCGGGGCCGGAGGTGGCGGTGTAGCCCTCGTTGAAGATCAGGTAGAGGACCTGGAGCACGGACGCGAGCCGCGCGTCCCGGTCCGCCGGACCGGGCGGATGGAACGGATGGTCCGCCCCCGCCGCTCGCAGCTTCGCCTTCGCCCGGCTGATCCGCTGCGCCACCGTCGCTTCCGGCACGAGGAAGGCGCGGGCGATCTCCGCCGTCGTCAGACCGCCCACCGCTCGCAGCGTCAGCGCGATCCGCCCGGCCGGCGGCAGCACCGGGTCGCAGCACAGGAACAGCAGCGTCAGCGTGTCGTCGTCCGCCGGCGCCGCCCGCACCTCGCGCGGCGCGAGCCGCAGCGCCGTCTTCTCCCGCCGGGCCCGCGCCTCCTCCGCACGCAGCGCGTCCGTCAGCCGGCGCGCCGCGACTCGGATCAGCCACCCGCGCGGATTGCCCGGCACCCCGTCCTCGGGCCACTGCGCGGCCGCCGCGAGCAGCGCCTCCTGCACCGCGTCCTCGGCGGTGTCGAAGTGCCCGTACCGGCGTACGAGCGCGCCGAGGACCTGCGGCGCGTGCAGCCGCAACAGGTCCTCGACGGGCTGGGGCTGGGCCGACGGGGCGGACTCGCCGGACCCGACGGACTCGCGGGACTCGGCAGGGCCGGGCGTCACACCGCGCCCGCGCCGATGTCGCTGCCGCCCGCCTCGTCGATGGGCCGGATCACCACCGGGTACTCCGGCGCCCCGGCCGGCTGCGGACACTGCGCCACCCGCGCCGCGATCTCCGTGACCCGCTCCAGGCTCGCGCAGTCCACGACCCAGTAGCCCGCGAGCACCTCCTTCGTCTCCCCGTACGGCCCGTCGGTCACGACCGGCCGCCCCTCGGCGTCGGCGGTCACGAACCGGGTCCTGGCCGGCTCGACGAGCCCCTGCCCGTCGACCCACTCGCCGCTCTCCGCCAGGTCGTCGTTGATCGAGTTCATGTAGGCGAACATCGCCCGCAGCTCCTGCTCGCTCCACGCCGGGCTCTGCGGCGAGGCCTTCCCGTTCATCGCGTCGTAGTCGGCCTGCGAGCCCTGCACCATCACCAGGTACTTCATGACGTTCTCCTCGTCCGGAGGGATGTGCTGTGGTTCTTTCACAGGGGACGTCGGAGCCGGGCCGCGTTTCTCGACACCCGTACGCCACTCAGCCCGATGCCGTTCGCGATGTCACCCGGAGGAACGAGCGGTCCCGCTCCGCCACCCGCCCGCGCGGCCCCGCCGCCCGCAGGACGACATCGAGCACGGCGTCCGGATCCGCCGCATAGCACTGGGCGAACCACGCCATGTTCGCCTCCACCACCGCCCACCCGCCGGCGCCCTGATGCCCGGCCTCCACGGTGCCCACGTCCACGACCACCCCGCTCGGCAACGTCTCGCCCACCGCCGCCAGCAGCTCCTCCCCGAAGCGCCGCGCGTCCGGCGTGAGCGGGCCCGGGTCGAGGCGCCCGTACACGGCGTAACGGCTGCCCGTCACGACCCGCGCGTCGAGAACGAACAGGCGGTACTCGGCCGTGAACGTCACCGGCTCCGAGACGAGGACCGGCGTGTGCGGCGGCACGGTGCGCGCGAGGTCGGACAGGCTGCGGTCGGGGTCGTCGCAGTACACCCCCGGAGCGAAGGACTTGTCCGACGGCGGCTTCAGGAACACCGGCTGGAACACCTCCCGGTAGACGGAGGAGAACAGCTCCAACGTGATCCGGCGCCGCGTGAACTCCTCCGGAAGTTCCGCCAGCCAGCCGTCCGACGGCTCCAGCAGCCCGAGCCCGAGCGCCGGGGCGACCTCGTCGGCGAGCCGCGGCCCGCCGTGCCAGTGCACGGCCTCGCCCGGGCGCACGACGGCGTCCGCCGGCCGACGCCGGTCGAGCACCCGGGTCGCCATACCGCGCCGCCGGGCGGCCTCGGTGAGGAGGAGCGCGGTGGAGGTGCGCTGTGCGGATATGAGGAGGAGGTCGGTGTGGGAGGTGGGGTCGGTGTGGGTGTGAGTGTGAGTGTCGGTGTGGGTCGCGGTGTCGGTGGTGGTCTCGGTCTCGGTCATGCGGAGGCCAGTTCCCTTTCGAGAGGGGTACGGAAGCGGGGCGTGATCCGGACCTCGCCGACCCAGGCCGCCAGCCGTGCCGCCTCGGCTTCCACCGCTCGTACGGCATCCTTCCCCAGGTCCGTGTTCGTGTTCGTGTCCGCGTCCGTGAGCAGCCGCCACACGATCTCGCCGTCGGCGCGCTGGGCCCAGCCGCCCACGATCCGCCCGTTCCACCAGACCGTCGGGCCGATGTTCCCGCTCCGGTCGAAGAGCGCGGCGCGGTGCGCCGGGTCCAGGTACCAGTCGCGGGACTGCCAGCCCATCGCCGTCGGATCGAGCGCCGGCAGCAGCGCCGCCCACGGCTCGTCCGGCGGCGTCACGGGACCGAGGTCGCCCGGCAGGACGAAGCCGGTACCGGTTCCGGTTCCGGCGCCCTCGTCCAGCGCGACGCGTTCCGCTCCGAGAGCGGTCAGTGCCCGCCGTACGTCCGTGACCTTCCAGCCCGTCCACCACTTCAGGTCCGCCTCGGTCGCCGGACCGTACGCGGCCAGCCAGTGCCGTACGAGCTCCGTCTGCGCCTCGCCCGGCGCGATCTCGGCGTACGGCGGGGCCGGCGCCCAGCGGAAGCGGCTCGACGTCCAGCCGCCCTGCGGCCGGCCCCGGACGATCCTTCCCTCCATCCCGAGCACCCGCAGCACCCGGCTCGCGACCGACTGCGGCCCCTCCTGGTTGGTGCCCACCCCGTACACGTACTGCGCCCGCAAGCGCGGTACGGCCGCGCCGAGTTCCGTGCCCGTCGCCTCGCCGCGCGCCGCCAGCTCGGCCAGGACCTGCCGCTCGGTCTCGGCGAGCCAGGCCGCGTCGTAGGCGCTGCCTGCGGCCAAGTGCTTGACGAGCGTGGTGCGTTCGCGGACCGAGGCGGCGTCGGCGGTGGAGGAGTGGACGACGGCCGCGAGCGAGGACGGCACGACGAAGACGGTGTGACGCATGCCGTGCATCCGAGTCAGTGTCCGCTCCCCGTACAGCGCCCGCTCCACCTCCGCCACCGGGTCCGGGCCCCCGCCGTGCCCGGCCGCGAGCCTTGCGCCCACCGCCAGGAACACCGTCGCCGGGTCCGTCGCGTGCAGCGCCACCAGCGAACCGGCGACCTCCTCCGCCGTCCCCGCCCGGGCCGCCCCGGCCAGCCGGTGCCGCACCGCGAGCCGCGTCCGGCGCTCCTCCGCACCGATCGTTCTCCTCGTCGTCTCACCCATGGGCACAGGATGACCTCATGCGGCGCGACCGGCGAGGAAATCCGCCACCGTCGCCACGAACTCGTCCTCCTTCTCGAAGAAGGCCACGTGCCCGGCGTCGATCTCCGCGTACCTGCTGCCGTCGATCGCCGCCGCCAGCCGCCGGCTGTGCTCCACCGGCACGGTCGCGTCCTGCGTGGCGCCGATGACGAGGGTCGGCGCCGCGATCCGGGGCAGCAGCGCTCGTATGTCCACGGCCAGGTCGACGGCGACATGGCGCAGGGTGCCGGGCGTCGGCGGCATGTTGGGGATCAGCGCCTCGACCCCCTCGCGGCCGATGCCGTTGAGGAAGCCCCGGCTGAAGCCGGTCATCGTCACGAACCGGCCGAAGGCCGCCGGGTCGTTCTCGCCGAGCCGCTGCCAGAGCGTGAAGTTGTTCCGCAGGTACTCGTCGCCCTCGGTGTGTTCCCAGCCGGCGACCAGGATCAGCCGCCTTACCAGTTCGGGCCGCAGCGCGGCGACCGCCGCCGAGACCGGGGCGCCCATCGAGAAGCCCAGCAGGTCCACGGGCCCGAGCCCGGCGTCCTCGATCACGGCGACGACCTGCGCGGCGAGCGCTTCGACGGTGAGCGGCGCGCCGTCGTCGACGGTCCGGTCGGCGCCGGAGAGGTCGGGCGTGATGACCGTGCGGGAGTCGGTGAACCGGGGTGCGGTCTGCCCCCAGTTGATGACGGCGCCGCCGGAACCGGTGCCGTGCACGAGGAGAAGAGGGGGTTCGGTGGGAGATTCGTCAGGAGAACCGTCAGGAGAACCGTCAGGGGATCCGTCAGGGAATCCGTCAGGCAACGCGTCGGGGGATCCGGTGCCGGCGATGTCGTAGTGGACGCGGGCGCCGCCGATGGTGACGGTCCGGGCCGTGACGGGCGTGTGCTCGGTGGTGCCGGGTGCGGTGGTGGGGGCGGTTGCGGTTGCCGTCGTGGTTGCCGTCGTGGCGGCAGTGGTCATGGTCATGGTCGGCTCCTCGGTGCGTCGCTGGCTGTCGTCAGCTGCCGTCAGCTGTCGTCGGCCGTCGTGGCTGACACCGATGACTCTGCCGCCGCCGGAAGAGGTCCGGGAGAGACCTCTCGACCCTGGGATCGACAGTCCCTGGATGAGGTTCTCGGCCTTGGGCAGGATGACCGGCATGACGATCGACCGCCGCGAACTCGCCGACTTCCTGCGCCGTTCCCGTGAGCGGGTGCGCCCGCAGGACGCGGGCCTGCCCGCCGGGCCGCGGCGCCGCACGCCCGGTCTGCGCCGCGAGGAGGTCGCCCACCTCGCGGGCATGTCCGCGGACTACTACATCCGCCTGGAGCAGGCCCGCGGTCCGCAGCCCTCGCCGCAGATGCTCGCCGCGCTCGCCCGCGCGCTCCGTCTGAGCACCGACGAGCGCGACCATCTCCACCTGCTCGCCGGCCACCGCCCGCCTGCCGGGCCCGCCGCCGGCGACCACGTGGCCCCCGCCCTGCTGCATCTGCTCGACCAGCTGATTGGCACGCCCGCGCAGATACTCAACGACCTCGGGGACGTCCTCGCCCAGAACCTGATGGCCCGGGCACTGCTCGGCGGCGTGTGCACGGTCTCGGAGCACGGCCGCAACGTGGTGTGGCGCTGGTTCACGGACCCGGACGCGCGCACCGCGTACCCGCCCGAGCAGCACGAGCACTACAGCCGCCTGCACGTCGCCGACCTGCGCGCCGCCTACGGCCGGCGGGGCGGCGACCAGGCCGTGACCCGGCTCGTGGAGCGGCTGCGCGCGGCGAGCGAGGAGTTCGCGGAACTGTGGCCGCGGCACGAGGTGGCGGTCCGCCGCCTCAGCCGGATGCGGGTGCTGCACCCGGTGGTCGGCCTGCTGGACCTGGACTGCCAGGTGCTGCTCGCCCCCGAGGGCGAGCAGCGGCTCGTCATATACACCCCGCCGCCCGGCACGGACATGGGGGAGCGGCTCGCGCTGCTCGGTGTGGTCGGCACGGAGCAGTTCGCGCCTGTGGATTGACGCCCCGGTCCTAGGTCGTGTCCGATCCTGATCCGCACCGGACGGGCCCTAGTCGGCGGCGGCGCGTTCGCCGGCCGGGCGCCGTCGGGCCGTCGGGTCGGTGAGGGCGCGCGGCTGCCATACGCCGTCCGCCGGGTAGACGTCGGTGCCGGGCGGCACGATGGCGTCGATCCGGTCCAGGGTCTCGTCGCTGAGCACCAGCGAGGCACCCTTGAGCAGCCCGTCCAACTGCTCCTGGGTGCGCGGCCCGAGAATGACGGAGGTGACCGCCGGGTGCGCGGCCGCGAAGGCGATGGCGAGTTCGGGCAGCGTGCAGCCGATCTCCTCGGCGAGCGCCGTGAACTCCTCGACGGCGTCGAGCTTGGCGGCCGTGACCGGCAGCTCCGGGTCGAAGCGCTGCGGATGGATCGTGGGGCGCCCGGAGCCGAGGTCCATCGGCCGGCCCTTGCGGTACTTGCCGGTGAGGAAGCCGGACGCCAGCGGCGACCAGGTCAGCACGCCCATCCCGTACCGTTGCGCGACCGGCAGCACGGAGGTCTCGATCCCGCGCGCGAGCAGTGAGTACGGCGGCTGCTCGGTGCGGAAGCGGCGCAGGCCGCGCCGCTCGGCGACGGCGTGCGCCTCGACGATCCGTTCCGCGGGGAAGGTGGAGCAGCCGAAGGTCCGGATCTTCCCCTGGGTGACGAGATCGCCGAGCACGTCGAGGGTCTCCTCGATGTCGGTGCGTTCGTCGGGCCGGTGCACCTGATAGAGGTCGATCCGGTCGGTGCCGAGCCGCCGCAGGCTGTTCTCCACCGCCTGCACGATCCAACGCCGGGACGTGCCACCCCGGTTGGGTCCCTCGCCGCCGACCGGGAAGTACACCTTCGTGGCGAGGACGGTGTCGTCGCGGCGCCGCGGGTCGCGCAGCGCCTTGCCGACGATCTCCTCGGCCTCGCCCGCCGAGTACATGTCGGCGGTGTCGACGAAGTTGATGCCCCGGTCGAGGGCGCTGTGGATGATCCGTTCGCAATCCGCGTGATCGCGATTTCCGATGGCCCCGAACATCATCGTGCCGAGGCAGTACGTGCTGACTTCGATCCCGGTTCCGCCGAGTACCCGATAGCGCATGCGCCGCACCCTAGGTGTTGGAGTCCGCTCCAAGGCAAGGGAGTTCGGCGGGGCCGGTGCGTTCGGCGAGCTCGACGAGCTGGGTGTGTCCGGTGTGTTCGGTGAGTTCGGTGAGGTCGGCAAGTTCGGCGAGTTCGGCGAGGAACCCGGTCACGAGCTGGTGGAGCAGTTCGGGGCGTTCCAGGTGCAGGTCGTGGCCGGTGCCGGGGAGGCAGACTCCGTGCAGGCGGTCCGGCTGGAGCCGCGCCATCCCGTCGTACTCCTCCGTTCTGATGATCCCCTTCTCGCCGAGCACGGCGAGGACCGGGACGCGGATCGCCGCCCATTCCTCCCACCAGGCACGGCCGGTGGGGCGGGTGTTCTCGGCGAGGGAGGCCACCATGATCTCGGGGTCGAATCGGGGCCAGAGGCCGTCCTCTCGCTCCTCCAGGCCGTCGGCCCAGCCTTCCCCTACGGGTCCGCCGCCGAGGTGGGCGACGGCCGCCGCCCGGTCCGGGAACGGCACCGGCCAGGCCCGCAGCCAGCCCCCGACCTCGTCCAGGACGCCGGGTTCGGCCGCTCCGGGACCGGCCTCGACGAGGACGACCGCGGCGAGGCCCGTCGCCAGCGGGCCGCCGGCGGTGAGGAGGGCGGCGTGGGCGCCGTACGACTGCCCGAGGAGGACGGTCCCGTCGAGCGCGAAGTGATCGAGCACGGCGAGGACGTCGGCGACGTACGCGGCGCGCGAGACATCGGCCGGGTGCCGTTCGCTCGCGCCGTGCCCGCGCTGGTCGAGGGCGAGGACGCGGTGCCCGTCGGCGCGCAGACGGCGGGCGAGCCCGTCCCATTCGCCGGCGTGCCCGGCGAGCCCGTGGAGCAGCAGGAAGGGCCGCCCGTCGCCGCCCCAGTCGCGCACGGAGAGCCGTACGCCGTCGGGTTCGCGTGCGCTCTTCCGTACGAGAACGTGCTCGGTCCAGTTCACGGCAGAGGTGGTCATCGAGGCTCCAACTGGGCGTCCGACCGGGCGTCCGACCGAGGGTCCGGCCGGGCGCCGGGCCGGTGGTCCGGCCAGGGATCCGACTGAGGACAGAGCAGCGCGTCGGCGACGGCGGTGCGGGCGTAGAGGACGGACCGGCCGCTGCGGTGCGCGGTGACGAGTCCGGCGGTGCGGAGGGCGGTGAGGTGCTGGGACACGGCGGCGGCCGACAGGCCGAAGGCGGCGGCGAGCTGGGTGGTGGAGGCCGGGGTGTCGAGCTCGGCGAGCAGCAGCGCGCGGGACCGCCCGAGGACGCCGGCGACGGCCTCGGTGGCGGTCGTGGCGGTGCGCGGCTCCCACAGGTTGCCGATGCCCCGTGCCGGATAGGCGAGTTGGGGCGGGTCGGGGGCGACCGAGCGGGTCAGTACGCGCGGCCACGCGAACGCGGACGGGATGAGCAGTAGCCCCGAGCCCGCCTGGTCGCGGGTGAGCGCGCAGGCCCGACGGACGAGCCGGAGGGTGCCGTCGTCCCAGCGCACGGTCTCGTGGAGCTCGCCGAGAACGCGCGCCGAGCCGTGCTCGGCGACCTGGCGGGCGCGGTGGAAGACATCGGCTTCGAGGAGTCCGCGGATGCGGGCCCAGTAGGGGGCGAGGGCGAGTTCCCAGTAGGTGAGGATCTCGTCGCGGAGCCGGTCGAGGTCGAGGTCGAGGCCGAGGTCGAGGCCGCGGCTGATGCGCGCGGTGCGAGTCCCCGTCCCGAGAGTGTCCAGGTCACGGGCGATCTGCTCGACGGGCGTGCGTCCGATGGCGTCGAGTTCGCTCTCCAGGGTGGGGAAGGGCCCGGAGGGGGTGGGGTTGAGGAAGTCGGCGAGGTAGCCGTGCGGCGGTACGAGCGCGGCGAGTCGCCCGCGGTCGAGCCCGGCCTGCCGGAATCGGGGCCGTACCTGGTCGGCCCAACTGCGGTGCAGGGGCGACGGGGTGCCGTTGCGGAGGAGGCGGAAACTGGTGACGACCTCCCACATGGGGGACACGGCGAACCGGGTCTGGGCGAGGTCGGCGGCGGAGAAGCTGAGCGCGGAGTCCATGCGTACGTGCTGCCCCCGTGATCGATTCCGATGGCGGATGCCGGCGTCGGGTCCTGGCGTCGGGTCCTGATGTCGGGTCCCTGTGTTGGATGGATTCGGCTGGAGCTTAATCGTTGGAGGGGGTCGGGCCCACGCCCGCAAGCTCCTGCCATGCCCTCCAAGCCCGCACCCTCAACTCCCGCTCCTGCGAAGTCCGTCTCCGTCTCCGCATCCGCCTCCGTCTCTTCCTCGTCGTCGTCCTTCGGGAACCTCCCGTCCGTCGTCTGGACGCTGTTCGCCGGCACGGTGATCAACCGGCTCGGTTACCTCGTCACCCCGTTCCTCGTCTTCTTCCTCGCCTCGCGCGGGGTCACCGGCACCGACACCACGTACGTCCTCGGCGCGCTCGGCGCCGGCAACCTGATCGGCCCGGCCGTCGGCGGCGTCCTCGCCGACCGCATCGGACGCCGCCCCACGATGCTGATCGGCCTGCTCGGCTCGGCCGTGGCGCAGGGCGCGCTGTTCCTGGCGCCCGGAGTGTGGACGATGGCGGCCGCGGCGCTGCTGATCAGCGCCACCGGCATGGCGGTGTCCCCGGCGGCGTACGCGCTGATGGCCGACGCCGTCGACCCGGAACGCCGGCAGCGCGCGTATGCCCTCTTCGGCTGGGGCGTCAACATCGGCACGGCGGTCGCGGGCGTCCTCGGCGGCTTCCTCGCGGCGCAGGGCTACTGGCTGCTGTTCGCCGTCGACGCCGGTTCGATGCTGCTGTACGCGGCGGTGGGCGCCGCCCGCCTGACCGAACCGCCCCGCGGGCCCCGGCCCGCCGGCGACGGCCTCGGCTACGGCATCGTCCTGCGCGACCGCCTCGCCGTCCTCCTCCTGCCGCTCTTCGGCGTCCAGCTCTTCGTCTACTCCCTCACCGAGGTCGCCCTGCCGCTCGCCATCCGCGACAACGGTCTCTCACCCGCGGTGTACGGCACGATGGCGGCCCTCAACGCGATCCTGGTCGTCGGGCTCCAGCCCTTCACCACCGCGCGACTCGCCCGGCTGCCGCAACTCCCGGTGTACGTGGCGGGCAGCGTTCTCGTGGCGGTCGGCGTGGCTCTCACCGGACTCGCCGACGGGACGGCCGGCTTCGCCGTCTCGGTCGTCGTCTGGTCGCTCGGCGAGGTGGTCGTCGCCGGCATCGGCGCCGCGATCGTCGCCAACCTGGCCCCGGCCCACGCCCGAGGCCGTTACCAGGGTGCCTTCAGCTGGACCTGGGGCGTCGCCCGCTTCGGCTCCCTCACCCTGGGCGTCACCCTCTACACCGGCCTGGGCCCGGCCACCCTCTGGTGGACCGCCCTGGGCGCGGGCCTGATGGCCTCGGCGGCGACGCTGGTCCTGAAGGCACGGGTGACGGAGCGTGCGGCTGCCGCTGCCGCTGCCGCTGCCGCTGCCGCTGCCGCTGCGGAGCCTGTGGCTGTGGCCGTGGCTGAACTAGCGGTTCCGGCCGGCGAGGACGTGCGCGACGAGGGCGTTGGCGTGGCCGTGCCCGAGCCCGTACTCGCTCTTGAGCCAGCCGACGAGCTCCATGTGCTTGACGAGCGGGGACCCGTCGACGATCTCCAGCCACTCGGCGATCGGTCGCCCGTACTTCTTCTCGATGGAGGGGAAGTAGCTGGCGGGACCCTTGACGGCGGGAGCAGGAGCGGGAGTGGGAGTGGGGGTGGGAGCGGGGGTGGCGGAGGCAGTGGACACGAGGTGACCTCTTCTCGTCGGGGCGCCGGCGCGGTGTGCTGACGGCTGCGGGGCCAGGGCTTTGTCGGGGCTTTCAGGAGGTAGACGCGGGGCGCGCCGAAAACTCATCGGCGCGCCCCGCGATCTTTTTCCCGCTCGTTCTCTCGCTCGTTCTCCCGGTCGTTCGACTTGGTCAGTCCCGGCGGATGTGCTCCGGGTCGACATGCCGCCGTACGACGGGAAGCGTGGCCACCCCGCCCACCACCAGGACCCCGACCGCGAACCCCACAAGCAACGGCAGCCCCTCCCAGTCCCAGTGCACGGCCCCGCCCCCGGTGATCAGATAGCTCGACTCGGCCAGCCACCCGGTCACGACCGCCGCCCCCAGCCCCACCCCGAGCGGCAGCACCACCTGCGCACACTGCGCCACCCGCAGCGTCCCGCCCCGCGCCCCCAGCAACGCCAGCGCGGCCACCTGCCCCCGCCGCTCCATCGCCCGATCGGCCACGGACACGACGAAGGCCGCCACCCCGACGACCAGCCCGAGCACCATCCCGGACACGAGCAGGCTTCGGATGACGGTGAGCTGGTGGAGCGCGGTCACGACGATGCCGACCGGCTCGACGTGCGCGGTGGGGGCGATGGCGCCGATGGCGTCGAGGGTGGCGCGGACGGTGGTGGGGTCGGAGGAGGTGGCGAGACTGAGGGTGCCGTCGACCGTGCCGTACGGCGCGAAGAACGAGGGTGGTACGAGCACGTCGGCGCCGACGACCACCGACGGCTGGTAGACGCGCACCATCGTCGCGTCCTTCGGCACCGTGATGTCGAGGCCACGTCCCTCGCCGAACCGGAAGGGATAGGTGCGCCCCGGGGCCGCGTCGGCGTCGGGGAGGAGGTCGGGATCCGTAATGCGCAGCATCTTCCCGTCCATGCACCCGCTGGACGAGCTGACGAGAGCAGCGAGTTGGGCGCAGGTGGCCACCATGACGGTGATCTCGGGCCGAATCTCACCGTCCTCCGGTTCCCACGAATGCACGGTGAGCGCATGGCCGCGCAGATCGGCCACGTGCGCCAGTCGGCTGCGTTGCTGCGCGCTCAGCTCGTCGGTCGACAGCTGGTACTCCTGTACGGGCGCGGTGCGCCGGCTCACCTGGTCCAGTTCCACCAGCACGCCCTGCGTCAGCGAGGTCGCGTACACCAGCAGCACCAGCCCCGTGACGACCCGCAGCGCGCTGCCCGGTTCGACCTCGGCGCGCCGCATCGCGAGGGCGAGCGGCAGCGACTGCACACGGCCGGCGAGCTGCCGGGCGAGCCAGGCGGTGACGGGCGCGAGTCCGAGCACGAGACCGGCGCCGGTCAGGAGTACGGCTCCCGGGATCAGCAGGCTGGAGGCGGTGCCGCCGCTCGGGTCGCGGCCGATGATGCTGAGGACGCAGTAGCCGCCGATGACGCCGAGGCCGGGAAGCAGGAGAAGCGTTCCGTACTTCCGTGGCGGCTTGCGCTGCGCGGTACGGCGGACGTTGAGCGGTCGGAGCGCCGCCTCGCGCGCGGACCGCCGGCCCACGAACCAGGCGAGCGCCGGGCACAGTACGAGACAGATGGCGAGCGTCGTCGCCTCGGGCCGACCGTCGGCCGGGAACCAGTGCAGCCCCGGCAGCCCGATCCGTGCCAGGACCTCGTTGAAGCCGAGGTAGCCGACGATCCCGAGGACCGCCCCGAGGAGGGCGGCCGCGACGGTCTCGTCGGCGTTGACCCGCAGGGTGTCCTTCACGCTCAGCCCGACGAGACGGAGCGCGGCGAGCCGGCGGGCCCGGGTCTCGGCGGAGAGCCGGGCGCAGACGGAGAGGAAGACGGCGAGGGGGAGCAGGACGATGCAGGAGAGGGTGAAGCGCAGGATGTCGAGGGTGGACGGCTCGACGACTTCGTGGTCGGGGTACGCCTTGCCGAACGAGACCAGGGGGTGGGCGTCAGCGGGCAGTTGGGCGCGGGCGCGGCCGATGTACGCGTAGAGGTCGTCCTGCCCGGCGAGTCCGGTGGGGCCGATGACGCCGGTGATCCGGCCGGGTACGAGTCCGGCGAGGGCGGGCCGTTCGGCGAGGAGCCGCTTGAGGCGGGGTGAGACGACGGTCTCGCCGGCGGCGGGCAGCCGGTCGAGGCCGGGCGGTACGGGTACGGGCACGGGGGCTGCGCCTGGTGCCGTGCGGGCGACGAAGACCCGGTGCATCGGCTCGGAGCCGTAAGCGTCCTCGAGTTCCGCGGCGGCGACGGTGGAGACCTGCCTCGGCTCCGCCAAGGGGTCGACGAACCGCAGGCTGCGGGCCGCGTCCCGGGCCTCGTTGGCGGCGAGGATCGTCGGGATGGTGAGGACGGCGGCCAGACAGGCCACGCCGAGCGCGCACCCGCCGGTCATGAGGAGGAACCGGGCGCGGGCCCGGTTCCCGCCGCGCCACAGCAGGCGCAGGCCGAGGAGGAAGGAGTTCACGCGGTCACCGCCGGGCCGCAGGGGCTCAGGACGCCGTCGACCATCGTGTACGTGACGTCGGCGCGGGCGGCGACGTCACGGTCGTGGGTCACGATCACCACGGCGGTGTCCTGGTCGCGGGCGAGCCGCAGGAACTCGTCCAGTACGGCGGTGGCGTTGGCGCTGTCGAGCGCGCCGGTCGGCTCGTCGGCGAACACGACGGCCGGCCGGTGCACGAGCGCCCGCGCGACGGCGACCCGCTGGCTCTGCCCGCCGGACAACTGCGAGGTCCTGCGCTGCAACAGTCCGGTCATCCCGAGCCGCCCAAGGACCTCCCCGGCCGCCGCGTGCGCGGGAGCCTTGCGCTGCCCGGCGAGACGCAGCGGCAGGGCGGCGTTCTCCTCGACGGTCAGCTCCGGCAGCAACTCCCCGTACTGGAAGACGAACCCGAACCGCTCACGCCGCAGCACGCTCAGCTCCTCGTCCCCCAGCCCGGCGAGGTCCACCCCCTCGAACACCACCCGCCCCCCACCCGGGGCCAGCACCCCGGCCAGGCAGTACAGCAACGAGGACTTCCCGGACCCGCTGCTCCCCATGACGGCGGCCACTTCTCCGCGCCGTAAGGCGAAGTCGACGCCGCTGACGGCCCGGTGGTCCCCGTAGAAGAGATCCACGCCCTCGGCGCGGAGAAGGTCACTCACGACTCGCCGTTCCCCTGTCGGAGGTAGTGGAAGGTGGGAACGCAGTTGTCGGGCCGCAGCGAGCCGCGGTCGCGGCACACGCGAAGGCGGGCCTGCGAGGTGAACTGCGCTGCCCCGTCCCAGACGACCTTGTCAAGGTCGACGTACTTCTTCTGCGTTCCCTTGAACCGGTTCCAGTCGTAGGCCTCGACCTTCACCTCGACGTAGACGTTGTGGCCGTCGTTCGGCGAGACGTCCCTGAGGCTTCCCCTGAAGTGGAAGCCGCCGTGGTTCCGGCTCTTCGGCTCGAAGACGTAGGAGCCACCCTTGAACTCGACTCCGTCGGTGTGCACGTTCGGAATGGTGTGCCATGAATCCGCCACCGCCCCGCCCACCCCGCCCAGGAACAGCCCGGCGGCGATCGCCACCGACACCCACTTGCGCATGTGTCCTCCACTCGACGCACCAAGGAGATCTTGTCGCGATGAGTATTGAGGTGACTACTCGCCGTAGTGAAATGCGGGATCGTTTCCTTCCCACCATCTGGTGAACCGACGAACGGATCGTCAACACCACCGGCGTCCCCGCGTACCGCGCGCGTGTCGCGCGAATTCCGCCGTCCCGCCCCGGGGTTGCTCCTAGGCTCCTCGCGTGACCGAGAACGAGATCAAACTCAAGGCCATCGCAGCACTGACAGCGCTCCGTGGCGGCGTCGACGAGAGCCTGGTCTCGGATCTGTTGGGCGAGGTCATTCCCGGGCAGTTCGCGGTGCCGGCCGACGCGAGTGCCGAGGAGGTCGGGCTGTCGGTCCTGGCCCAGTTGTCCGAGCCGCTGAGCGCGCTCGTCAACGGGTTCATCCTGGCCTTCGAGGCCGTCGCCGACGCGCATGACGCCTCCGGTGCCGTACCGGCTACGGAGCCGATCCTCCAGGAGCTCGCGCTGCGCCTGGCCAGCGACAACTTCGAGGACTGACGCCACCCCGAACCCCACCCCCGAACCCCACCCCCGAACCCCACCCCCCAACCCCAACCCCACCCCCCAACCCCAACCCCAACCCCAACCCCAACCCCACCCCCCAACCCCACCCCCTCTCCCAACCATTACGGAGCTGACTTGTCCATACGCCTCACCGCCCTCGCCGACCCCGAGCCGAACTCCATCGGCCGCCGCCTCGCCTGGCTCGCCGACGGGCCCGAAGGGGAGCCCGCCGGGTCCGCGTTCCTGCGGCTCTTCGCCAGGGAGGGGCAGCGGCACCTCGCCGAGTTCGACGCGCGGATCCATCCGGCCGAGCGGCGGCAGGGCGTCGCCACGGCGCTGCTCGACGCGGCGGTGGCGGCGGCGCGGGAGGACGGGCGGCGCAGTCTTGTCGCGCAGGCGGAGGCCGGGACGCCGGGCGCCGCATTCCTCGCGGCCCGCGGCTTCCGCGTCGCGATGACGCTGACGTACGCCCGGCTGCCCCTGGCCGAGGCCGATGTCCCGGCGCTTGCCGCAGAGGTCGCGAAGGCGCCGGCCGGCTATCGGCTCGTGGAGTGGGAGGGCATGGTGCCGGATGCGCTGGCGGCGAGCTATGTCGCCTCGCGGCGGGCGATGGACGACATGCCGATGGGGACGATCGACTACGGCACGGTGGTGTGGGACCTGGAGCGGGTACGGGCGGCGGCCGGCGCGGTCGAGGGCCGCGGCGAGGTGCTGCACACGGTCGCGGCGGTGGCGGAGGCGGACGGTTCGGTGGTCGGGTTCACCGAGCTCGTGACTCCCGCCGGCGGAGTGGGCGACGGGGTGCACTACGGCACCGCCGTCCTCTCCGAGCACCGCGGCCACGGCCTTGCCCGCTGGATGAAGGCCGCGTCGATCGTGCGTGCCCGCGAGCGGCAGCCGCAGCTCGGCGGCCTCGTCACGGACACGGCCGACAACAACCCGTACATGCGCCGCGTCAACGACGCCCTCGGCTACCTGCCGACGCACGAGGCGTACGAGTTCCAGCGCGAGCTCACGGGCTGAGGCCCGTCGACTGAGCGGAGTTCCGTTTCCGTCCCGAGCGGTCGTCACTCGCCGGGGTGATCACCGGTGTGATCACCGCGCCCCGGCGGTGCGCCTGCGTGAACGGGCACGGCGCGGCTGCCGAGGATGCGCCCATGCGCCTCTCCTCGACTCTGCCGCGCCGTGTCCTCGTACCGTTCGTCACCGCCGTCGCCCTGCTCACCACCGGGGCCGCGGCCACGGCGGGCGCGGCCGAGGCCTGCGGTTCGATCATCACGGCCCCGCTCGCCCCGCCCGTCGCCGCCGACGACCCGTGCCCCAGCACCGACCCGGTCGTGTGCCGGATCCGCGTGATGCCGATGGACCAGAAGGTCGACGCCCAGCGCACCCGCATCCGGTACCACCAGCTCCTGGAGGACATGCACCGCACGGAGGCCGACATGCGCGCGGCGGGCGCCACCGAGGAGGAGATCGCCCGCGAGCTCGTCGACATGCGCAACCAGGCCAAGGAGATCACCCGGGCCGGCATGACGCCGGAGGAGGTCCGGGTCCTGGAGGAGCGCAACATCGCGAAGTACGGCAACCCGCTCGGCCCGACGGCCGACCAGCTGTACGCGAAGTACGGCTCCTGGGAGAAGGTCACCGACGCCTCCATGCGCACCAGCTACGCCGTCGACCGCGAACTGAGCCTGGAGTACCGGCCCTGCCCGGTGTGATCGGACCGCCCGTCCGAAGGCTTCAGCGCTCCTGGCGGCGCGGGGCACCGGAGACGACGAACAGCAGGGGAGCAGTACGCCGAGAGGGGGTGGCGGTGAGGGAGTGGCGTACGACGAAGGTGAGCGCCGCCGCGAGTACGGCGAGCAGCCCCGCGTAGACACGCCCGCGCCGAAGGGCGGCGAGGCGCATGCGCCGGGGTGCCCCGGGTCCCGGTCGTCCTGCTCGGCCAGGGCCTCACCAACCAACGGATCAGCAAGCGCCTCGGCCTCGGCGCGGGCACCGTGAAGTCGTACATCAGCGGCCTCGAGGTCCTCGCCCACAGCATCAAGGTCCTCGCGGCCTGACTCACGGCTGGTCTTCGCCGTCGCGCGAGCCCGGACGTGCGGCAAGGTCACGAGGCCGCGGCGGTGGGGTGGTTGCCGAGGGCGGCGGTGGGGTGGTTGCCGAGGGCGGCGGCGAGGAGGGTGCGGAGGTGGTCGGCCTCCGGAATCAGCGCGGCCTCGATCTCGTCGTCGGAGCGGCCGGCCAGGGTGAGTTCCTGGATGCGCCGGAACAGCAGACGGTCTGCCGCGGCGATCAAGGCGGCGGCGGCCCGGGGTGCGATGGCGGGGGCGGGATCCGGGGCGACGGCGGTCAGCGCCGCGGCGAGGGCCTCCTCTCGCTGATCGTGCAGTTCACGCAGCCGGGCGCTGAGGGTGGGGCTGTCGGTGACCATGCGGGCGAACGCGGGGCCGGTGAAGCCGACGACGGGGCTGTGTTCCAGCAGGGCGGCGCGGAACGTCCGCCCCAGGGCGGTGAGCGGTTCTTCGCCGGGCTCGCGCTCGGCGACGGCCTGGGCCAGGCCCTGGGTGAACGCCTCGTGGTGATCGAGGGCCAGGTCCTCCTTGCGCGGGAAGTAGTTGGTGACCGTCTTCTTGGCCACGCGGGCCGCGGCGGCGATCTCGGCGATGGTCGTCTGCTCGAAGCCGTGCTCGATGAAGAGCCTGGTGGCGCAGTCGGAGATCAGCTGCCTGGTCTCCTGCTTCTTGGACTCGCGGAGCCCGATCTCGGTAGTCATGGAGCAATCTTACCCCCGTCGCAAAATTATGCTTGACGTTCGATCACGGGCCTGCGTAAAGTTACGTCCGTTGCAAAATTAGCCCCGACGAACGGACTGGGATGCGCAAGCTCACCTACTTCATCGGCACCACCATCGACGGCTTCATCGCCGCCCCCGACGGCGACTTCGACTTCTTCATGCCGTACGTCACCGAGGACTACCTGCCGCACCTGATCGCCGAGTACGCGGAAACCCTCCCGACCCCGGGCCGCGCCGCCCTCGGCATCCCGGACGCGCCCAACACCCGCTTCGACACCGTGCTCATGGGCCGCGGCACCTACGCCCCGGGGCTCTCCGCCGGCCTCACCAGCCCGTACGCCCACCTGCGGCAGATCGTTCTCTCCCGCTCGCTCACCACCAGCCCGGACCCGGCCGTCGAGATCACGGCGGAGGACCCGGTGAAGCTGGTCCGCCGGCTCAAGGAAGAGGACGGGCTCGGCATCTGGCTCTGCGGCGGCGCCGACCTGGCAGGCCAGCTCCTGCCCGAGATCGACGAGCTGATCGTCAAGCAGTACCCGATCGTGGCCGGCTCGGGCATCCCGCTCTTCCGCGCCGACTTCTCGCCGCGCACGTTCACGCTCACCGACACCCGCGTGTTCGAGCGCGGGAACCTCGTCCTCACCTACGCGAAGGCCTCCGACTAGCACCGCACTCGCGCAGGTCCCCGTACACCGTTCACCACCCGAACCAGCCAGGAGCCGCCTTGCGCGTCACCACCTCCACCCTGTCCCTCACCGTCGCCGACGTAGACGCCTCCCTCGACTTCTTCCGCACCCACCTCGGCTACCAGGTCGCCATGGCCGCCGACGGCTTCGCGTCGCTGACCCGCGACGACGCCGCCGCCGATGTGGTGCTGCTGCGCCGCGGCACCGAGGTGCTCCCGCCCGAGCAGCGCGACCAGCAGGCCACGGGGCTGATCCTCGCGCTCACCGTCACCGGCATCGAGGCCGAGGAGCGGCGCCTGCGCGAGGCGGGCGCCCCGATCACCATGCCGCTGCGCGAGGAGCCCTGGGGCGAGCGGCTGTTCCAGCTGACCGACCCGAACGGAATCGTCGTCCAGCTCGTCGAATGGGCCGCCCCGGCCGCCCCGGCCACCCCCGACGAGCCCACCCGGAGTGAGGAACCCGCCCTGATCGTGATCACCCCCGCCGCCGAGAACGTCACCGAGTCCCCGAACGCCCGCATGACCGGCCTGGCCGCCCCCAGCCGCGGCAGCACGGAACTCAGCACCTGGACCGTCGCGATGGAGGCCGGTCAGACCGGCCCCGAGCACGTCATCAGCCGCGAACAGGTCTGGACGGTCACCGCCGGCGTCCTCCAGGTCACCTGCGACGGCCGCACCGAGAAGATCACGGCCGGGCAGACCTTCGTCCTCCCGCCGGACGTGCTCCGCCAGGTCCACGCCCCGCAGGCGGCCGAGGCCCACGTCGCGATGCGCTCGGACGGCGTGGCCTCCGTGCCCGGCACCGAGGGCACCCGCATCCTGCCCTGGGCCCGGTAGCGGCCGCGCCCAAGACGAATCCCACCCCCCGCACGTCCCTCCCGCACGTCCTTCCTTCCCGCACATCCTTCCCGTAACGGAGACAGCTTGTCCGTGCGCATCACCGCCCTGACCGACCCTGAGGAGACCCCCGCCGGCCGCCGCCTGGCCTGGCTGGCCGCCGACCCTGACGGCCACCCCGTCGGGTCCGCCTTCCTGCGCCTGTTCACCAAGGACGGGCAACGCCACCTCGCCGAACTGGACGTTCAGGTCCACCCGGCCGAACGGCGCCGGCGGGTGGGCTCCCTCCTGCTCGACGCGGCCGTCGCCGCCGCCCGCCAGGACGGTCGACGTGCCGTCATCTCCCAGGCCGAAGCCGGCTCTCCCGGTGCCGGCTTCCTCGTCGCCACCGGATTCCGCGGAGTGCTGGCCCTGACCTACGCCCGGCTGCCGCTGGCCGACGTGGACCTCGCCGCGCTCACCGCCGTCGCGGAGCAGCCGCAGACCGGCTACCGGCTGGCCGCGTGGGAGGGGACGGTGCCCGACGAGCTCGCCGACACCTTCGTGGCATCGCGCCGCGCCATGGACGACATGCCGATGGGCGCCGTCGACTACGGCACGGTGGTCTGGGACCTGGACCGGGTGAAGGCAGCGGCCTCGGCCGTCGCCGCACGCGGGGACATCCTCCACACCGTGGCGGTCATCGACCGCTCGGACGGCTCCATCGCCGGCTTCACCGAACTCGTGGTCCCCGGCAGCGGGAGGGGCGACGCCCAGCACTACGGCACGGCGGTGTTGCCCGAGCACCGCGGCCGCGGTCTCGCCCGCCGGATGAAGGCCGCCTCGATCCTCCAGGCCCGCGAACGCCACCCCCGCCTCGGCGGTCTGCTGACCGACACCGCCGACAACAACCCGTACATGCGGCGCGTCAACGACGCACTCGGTTACCTGCCGACGCACACGGCCCACGAGTACCAGCTCGACCTGTAGGCCCTCCCCGGCGGAGCGGGCCCCGCACCGGCCCGTCATCCATGTCCTGAACGAGCGGAGGGAACCACCGACATGCAGCCGCCGCCCGATCCTCGCCTGGGCACGCCAGATGCCCCTCGGCGGCGAACCGGCCGAGCTGGTCACCCGCATCGAGGCGTACGACGCCTGGCTCGCGTCGGGGGACGATGAACGACGAAGGTCCCGACCGCTGAGCGGTCGGGACCTTCGTACGCCCTGCTGGGCGCTGGCGGAGGATACGAGATTCGAACTCGTGAGGGGTTGCCCCCAACACGCTTTCCAAATGTTCGTATGGGTGTCCGGCTGGGGTCGTACTTGTCCTGACTTCGGGTGGAGTGACTGGGGCGCTACCTGGCGGACGGCCCCGGACGGGGGCGAATGCAACCAGAACTGCAACCACCGTTCGACTACTTACGCCCCTCGGGGCCGTACCACTGGAGGGGTTGACCGGTTACTGCGGCGATGCACTCGAAGTCGTGGTCGCAGTGCAGGAGTGTCAGTCCCTGCAACTCGGCGGTCGCGGCGACGACGAGATCCACCGCACCGGCGCTGCGGTGCTTGCCCTGTTTGGTGAGGGCTTCCTGGACCTGCCAGGCGCGGTCGTAGGCGCGGTCGTCGACCGGGACCCAGCCGAAGATCAGCCGTATGTCCTCGATGCCGCGTGCCCGGTCGGCGGCCGATCGGGCGCTGTAGAAGAACTCCAGCTCCGTGATGGGGCACGTGGCGATCAGGCCGGCTGCTGCTGCCTGGTCCCAGCCGTACTGCTCCGCGTCGCCCCGCATGAATCGGGCGAGGGCGCTGGTGTCGATCAGGTAGAGCGCGGCATTCACCGTCGGTAGTTCCGCTTGTCCTCGAAGAGCGTCAGATCGAACGCGCCTTCGTCGGCCGCGGCGCGCAGGCGGGTCAGGGCCAGCGCCCGCCGCCTGTTCTCCAGTACCTCGCGCAAGGCTGTGTTGACCGTTTCCTTCTTGGTACTGGTGCCCAGGGCTTTGGCTACGTCTGCCACCAGCTCGTCATCGAGGTCAATCACTGTCCGGCTCATGTGCACCTCTCATATATCAACTGTGGAAACAACTATATCTCTCATGGTTCATCGATGTCATGGATTCACGTCGGCATGACGCCGTGGATGCGGGAGAGGGTGAAGACGCGTTCGTCTTCTCGCAGGTGGCACCAGGCTTCGAGGTAGGGCGGGTCGAGTTCGAGGCGGCTGAGGGTGCGCACCGTGCGGTTGCCGGAGGCGGCGACGTACTCAACGGTGATGGCCTGACCTGTGTCGATGGCGTGGGCGAGCTGGCGGACGTCGGTGTACGGCAGGCGCTTCGCCCACCCTGCGACGATCTCCTCGGTGTCTGTGGCGAAGGGCACTCCGCCCTCGAACGGTGCTGGTTCGGGAGCCGTTGCCGGGGCGGCCAGCAGCCGGGTCGCCAACGCGCTCGGGTCGAAGGCGGCGGATCCATTAGCCATGCTCGGGGCAGCGGTCCGGCCGCCGCCCCTCGCCCTGGAGCCGCGCGGAGCCGGAACGGCAGCCGTGGCCCGCCGAGGCCGGGTCTTCTCGATGCGCACCGTTCCCTCGTTGGTCTCGGCGACGGGGGCGTATCCCTCGGCCCGAAGAGCGGCGAGGGTCGCGTCGAGCGGGCTGCGGCTGATCAGCACCGTCGGAGCCAACTGGCGCAGCCCAAGCTTGGCGAGCTTGCGGTGGGCGGCGAGTTCGGCCAGGAGCGCGGGCTCGTCGCCGTGGAGGACGCAGGCGGCGGGGGCGATGCGCACGCGCCCGTGGCTTCGTGCGGTGTCGGTGATCAGGTACGACAGCGGCTGTGGCAGCGGCCCGGCGGCGACGGCGGCTAGGTCGGCCGTGATGTCCTCGGGGGTACGGCCGGCGTCCAGGGCCCGGCGGACGCTGCCGGGGCTGAACCGCCACACCGATGCCGTGCCGTTGGTCTCCCGGTCGGCGACGGAGTCCAGGAGCGAGGCCAGCCGCGCGGACGGGGTGCCGGTGACGACGGCGGTGAGGTCGGCGCCGATCCGGGCCGTCGCGGCGGCCGAGGGCAGCAGCCGACGGCATTCGATGCCCAGCCTCTCCGCGTCGCCGGTCCACAGGTGGATGCCGAAGGCGGACAGAGCACCGCGTGCGAGTACGCCGAGGAGTTCGGCCTCCTGGATCACGGTGGCGAACGGCGTTCCGTCAGACGACGAGTCGGCGAGGGGGCGGTGCCAGGCGACCAGCGGCCCCAGATCCGACGCGACCCGCACGCCCTGCCCTGTCGGGAGCCGCGCGGCTGAGGCCAGCAGACCGTGGCGGGCCTGCACGCAGCCGTTGCAGGGCGGTGCGCCGCCGAGTGCCGGGAGAGCCTTGTTGTCCTCGTCGCGGGCCTGGGTGGGGGTGAGCGGCAGGTTCCACCATGCCTGGAGCAGTGCGGCGAACTGCTCCGGGGGTTCCTGTGCCGCCCAGGCGTCGTATGCCTCGGTGGGGGCCACTCGATCGCAGTCCCGGGCCAGCAGCCCGGCGGCGTACGCGGTCTCCAGGGTGAGGCGTACGACGGTGTCGTCGGCCTGGGCGGCCTTGCCGATCCGTGCCAGTTCACGCGCACCGATCCCGCCGGACTTCAGCCGGGCCGGCGCGGTTGCCGAGCAGGCAGACAGGACCGAGGCAGCACCGGCGGCGAACGTCGAGGCGACGGCCGACGCCTCGCGGTCGACCTCCCTCGGAGTGACGGGCGCCAATCCCACGGAAGGCGGGACGGCTTGGAACGGGGCGTGCCAGCCGGGCCCGCGCAGCGCGAGTGCCACCTCGGCGGGCATACGGGCCGGGCCGAAGCGGTGGCGGTCCTGGACCAGGAGTCCCCGCTCCAGTGCCCATCGAGCGCCCGGTTCGAGATCGGGGCCCGGACTCCCGAACATGATGAACCGCGCGGGCCTCGCGGGCCCAGCCCCCGCTCGGCCTTCCAGCAGCTTCCGGGTCGCCGCAGGGGCCTTGGCGACCGCGGAGAGGATGCGCTCCGGGTCGCTGTGGTGTTCCACGAGCGCGGCCAGCCGCTGCGCCTTACTGCCCGGCGGTTTGACGCTGACGCCCAGCGCCGCCAGCATGCCGCGTAGCTCGTCGGAGGTCGTGCCCGTGAGCAGTTCCTCCAGCGGGGCATCCAGGCCCAGTGGTGCGTCCCACGCCTGGCGCAACGCTCCGGCCATGCGGAGCTTCCCTGCGCCGTCAGGCCAGACCAAAGCATGATCGGCGAGAGCCTCCAGTGCGGCGTCCAGCTCGCGGGCGGCTTCACCGTCCGCCGCTTCCAGCAGCCCCGCCAGGGCATCGCGCGACGTGGGCGCACCCAGCGCCGCCAGCGCTTCGGCGACCTGGAGATGAGGCAGGGCGAGCTGCGGCAGGGCAAGCGCCACCGATCCCGGGCGCTGAAGACGGTCGGCCAGTTCCCCCACCGATCGCGGCTCCGGAGGGGACGCGGCGTCTCTCCGCGTCTCGAGCACGCGTGCCAGGAGACAGCCGTCAAGGCCGTCCAGCCAAGTCGCCAGCGTCGATCGGGACTTCATGCCGGGACACCTCGCGGGATCAGGACCATGGCAGCGGGGAGACCCGCTGCGGGGTTTCAAGGATGTCGTACCCCTGTGATCCGCAGATGCCGTACGGGGCAGGACTCCCCGTTGGTGGGCGCCGGCATCCGCGAGGCGGCGGGAGTGGGGCTACCCAGTTACCCGAAACACCCGAATTAGGTGCATATGAACGCAACCGGAAATGCAACCAGAGCGTGACGAGAAGCCGAGCCGCAGATTGCGGCTCGGCTTCTCGTTTCGCCTGTTCAGGCGGCTGCGGAGGATACGAGATTCGAACTCGTGAGGGGTTGCCCCCAACACGCTTTCCAAATGTTCGTACGCCCGTCCAGCGGGGACCGTACGCGTCCTGACATGCGGCGGAGCGTTGGGTGTGGCCCTGTCCGGACAGCCCCGGACGGAGGCGAATGAGACCAGAACTGAGACCATCCTGTCCCGGCTGCCGGTGGTCACTGCGAGAGGATCGGAGCCGGTCGGGTGAGTGAGGATCCCGGCCTCGGAGAGCTTGCTCCGCGATGGCGGCGATGTGTCCGACCTGTTCTCGTAGCCGGGCAAGCTCAGCGGCCCGCTGCGGTTCTGCCACGATCTCGGACAGGGTCCTGCCGGCCACGGTCGGGTCGAGCCGGTCAGCCTCCGCCTTCCCCCACGCTGACCACTCGCGAAGCCGCTCGGCTTCGTGGGCGTCGTTCGAGGTGGAGGCGGCCTCGTCGAGCGCGGCGCAGAAGGCCCGCATCTCCCCTGCGGTCCGCCACTGCGCCAGGGCGGTGCCGAACCGGTCGACCCGTACGGCGTCCACTGCCTTGATCGTCGCGACGCTGACCGCCGCTTCCCACTCCCGCCGCGTGCGCTCCTTCTTCTCTGCCTTCCGCCGGCGGTGCTCCTCTTCTTCCTGGGCCTCTCGCAGGCGGCGTTCCTCCTCCTGCCGCTCCCGCTCCTCACGCTGACGCTGTTGTTCCGCCTCCCGCGCCAGCCGGGCCTGCTCCTCTTCCTCCGCGCGGGCCTTCAGCGCTCGGAGGACGGCGTCGATCTGGTCCTCCAACGGCTTCTTGGCGGTGTCGGACCATCCTTCGTCCAGCCGTAGCGGTAGCCGTAGCTGTACCCCGATTGCTGGGCCACCTGCAGATCCAGCTCGCCGGACGGTTCGAGCCGGTGGGCCGGGGTGACCCGCTGCCATTCGTACGTCCGCCGGCCCGGCTGCGTGGGCACGTACCGGACCTGCTTCTGCCGTTCCTTGAAGCTGATCTCGTACGTCCTGCCGTGGACTGTGAGCAGCGGCCTTACCTGCCTGCGCTTCTTCGACACCGCGATGTCGCCGTGCCGTGCCAGAGCCTGCTCGGCGAGGAGTCGAAGGAGGGTAAGCACCCGTGGGAGTACCTCGTCCGAGATCTCGAAGGCGCTGTGGTCCGCCGTGACCGCAGCGATCACGTCCTCGACGTCGGTGATCACGCGGCTGCGTGCCAGGCGGATCCGGTTCCACTCGGTGTCGTCCTCGCCCGTCACCCGCAGCAGTCCGAGGAAGAAGTCTCCCTTTGCCCGACCGCTGTACTTCAGGTGGAAGCCGTCCGGGGCACACTGCCGCGCGGCGTCGAACGCCCGGCGATAGCGTGCCCGTTCTTCGGCATTTGGATCGGGGATCCGAAGGAAGCGGCCGGCCTTCTGCACCTCCGCGATCAAGGCCGCGCCGACTTCCGCCGGTGACTGGCGAGGCGGCTTCGCAGGGGGCGCCGGCTTCGCCTCGGGCGGGGGCGTCGCCCGCCGACGGGGAGATACCGCAGCTTCCGGCTTCGGCTCGGCGGCTGCCGGTCGTTGCTTGCGCGGGGTCGGTTCAGGCCGGTCCGGGTGGTGGCCGTGTTCCAGGTAGAAGCGACCGTCATCGGTGATCTCCGCCTGCCACTTCCCACCATGCCTGGGCATGGTGATGAGGCCCCGGCCCTTGAGAGCACGGGCGGTGTGGGCGAGTTCCGGGCCCGCCGAGGTGACGGGTTCCTTTCCCTCTCCGATACGAGTGAGCAAGGCCAGCTGTCGATCGTTGAGCGGCGACCATCGATACATGGTGACCGTCGTACCGGTCCCGCCGAGCGCCTACAACCAGAATGGTGATGTTCCCGCATTCTGCTGTCCGAGCGTCTCCAGGAGGGACGGGCCGGCCCGGCGCTCCCGTGGTTGCGGCCACGCTGCCGGGGCGTGCCCGTGCCTCCCGGGTCAGCTCAGTCGGCGGAGCAAATCGAAGTGTGCTGAGAAGCTCGATCGCAGGCTTTCCAGGACGGCCTTCCCTTTCTCAGCGGTGGCCAGCGAGGGGAAGCCGATCACCCCAGACTGTGTGTACTCGGCCATTCCCTGGACCAGGAGGAAGGGCCGCTGCCCGCTGTCGTGGTCCGCGTCGGCGTAGCCTTCGCGGACGAGCTCGGGAGCGGCGTGGAGCAGGATCGACGTCTCGATCTCGCCGGCGTGCATGTCCGCGTGCATGTCCGCGTGCCTGTCGGACTCCAGGCCGCCGTACTCGCGGGCACGGTCCCAGTCGGGGCCGAGAGGGAAGAGGGAGACCGCCGGGCCGTCGACGTTGGCTTCCTGGACCACGTTCGACAGGACGTAGTTCCCTCCGTGGCCGTTGACGATCACCAGCTTGTCGATGCCGGAGCGGGCGAGGGATGCACGGATGTCATCGATCACGGCGTACAGGGTCCTGGCGCTGATGCTGACGGTGCCGGGGAACGCTGAGTGCTCGTGGCTGCACGAGACGGTGAGGGGAGGGAGAAGGTGGACAGGGTAGGCGTCGGCGATCTCCTGGGCGATGACGCATGCGATCGCCGTGTCGGTGATCAATGGGAGGTACGTGCCGTGCTGCTCGAAGGAACCGACTGGGAGCACGGCGACGCGGGGCTGCAGCTCCTGGACATCGGTGCTCGTGGCGGTCGGCAGCAAGTTCACGGCTCTCCCTCGGTCGACTAGGGGGTGACCTGCTTGGTCAGGTCTAACTCCCTGTTGAGTTCTGAAACTTCCACCAGTCTGCGCCAGCGCGCAAGGCACGGTTGAAGCCGGTACAACTCGCCGAGGATCCGCGTGGAGCCCGTCCGGTGGGCGATGCCGAGGGCTTGTTCGGCGGCCCGGTGCGCGCCTTCCACGTCCTCCAGGATGGCGTTGGCCGTGGCGAGCCGGGCAAGACACAGCCCTCGGTCTCGCTCCTGTACGGCAGGCCAGTGCCGCAGGCTCTTCTCGTAGGTCACGACGGCTTGCGCGGGGCGCTCCAGGCGTACCTGGCAGTTGGCGGCCTCCATCTCGATGTACGAGACCGTGCAGTAGAAGGCCAGGTCGTCATCGTCACCTCTGTCTGCCGCGGCGAGGGCCTGCTCGATGGCCCGCTCGGATTCGACGGCCTCTCCGAGGCTCGCCTTGCTGTTCGCGAGCTGCCGGAGCACGACGGCGTGGACGCGAGGCGAGAGCTCGGAGACGTACCGGAGGGCAGCGAGAGCGAGGCCGGCGCCGTGGCCGGCGTGGCCCGCCTCCGTGGCGATGTTGCTGCGGCGTTGGAGCATGTACGCGATCACCATCGGATCGCCCAGCTCTTGGGCATACTCCATCGCCAGCCTGGTCCAGCGCATGGCGTCGTCGGTGCGACCGGTGTCCTGGTGAAGCCAGCCGAGGAACTCCGCGTACCGTGCCCCCACACGCAGGACCTCCTGCCGCAGCGGACCGTACGCTTCGCGACACATCTGCTCGATGAGGGGCATCTGGCTGCCCACCACGAAGCCGTGCGCCGCCAGCACCTGATCGCGAACCCGGCCTCCATCGCCAAGGCCCCCAAGGTCGAAGAGGAGGAGGTCGAGCCGTACACGGTCGAAGAGGTCCAGTGCCTCCTCGCCGAGGCCGCCAAGCACCGCAACACCGCCCGCTGGGTCATCGCGCTCGCCCTCGGCCTGCGCCAGGGCGAGGTTACTTGGCATGCAGTGGGACGACGTCGACTTCGAGCTCGGAGTCATCCGCGTACGCCGTGGTCGGCTGCGGCCCCGCTACAAGCACGGCTGCGGCGACCGCTGCGGACGCAAGCCCGGCTTCTGCCCCCAGAAGATCAACACTCGGCGCGAGACGAAGAACGCCAAGTCCCGCGCCGGCCAGCGGCCTATCGGTGTACCCGAAGAGCTGCTCCAACTCCTGTGCCAGCACAAGGAGGACCAGGCCCGCGAGCGAGCCAGGGCCCGCGACCTGTGGACGGAGAGGGGGTACGTGTTCACCTCGCCCACCGGCGAGCCCCTGAACCCGAACACCGACTACCACAAGTGGAAGGAGCTCCTGAAGGCCGCCGGCGTCCGCGACGCCCGCCTCCACGACGCCCGCCACACCGCGGCGACGGTCCTGCTCATCCTCGGCGTCTCCGACGCGGTCGTCGACTCCATCATGGGCTGGGAACCTGGCAAGTCCGCCCGGATGCGCCGCCGCTACCAGCACCTGACCAGCCGCGTCCTCAAGGACACCGCCGCCAAGGTCGGCGGCCTCCTGTGGGGCACGGACCAGCCTGCGCGTAGCGCTGCGCCGGAGGCAGGCCAGAGCCCCGTCCCCGCCGAGCTGGTGGTCCACGTCGCCCGCTTCGGCGAGCGGCGTGTTCCCTTCCTCCACCGCGACCACGCCGACGAGGTCGTCGCACGGTGGAGCGAGGACTGGCCCGACCACTCTGCCGAGATCGAGGAATGGGACCGCTGGCGCTGGGAACAGCGGCCCGGGCGGTGCGAGCGCGATCCGCGACCGTGTACCGGAGCGGGCCGTGGTCTTCCACGCCCGAGCCCTGTTCCTTCCTGGCGGGGAACGCGCGGCGACCGAGGCCCCGGAGCAGTGGTCGGTGCCGGCCTGGGACTTCGAGACCGACCGTTACACCGACCGCGCCTCGGCCTGGCGCACAGCCCGCCGCCCCGGTTCGGGCCAGGAGGTCGAGGCCCAGGTGCGAGGCACGGATAAGGAGGCCGTCGAGGCTGCCTTCGCCGAGGTGTGTGCACAGGCTGTGGGCCGAGCCCAGAACCCAGGAAAGTACGGCGACACCGACGAGTGGTGACTCGGGCAGCTCCGAGCGCGACGACGCATCCCCGTAGCGGGCCCCGGATGATTCAGCCGGGGCCCGCTGCTTGTTTCCCCAGCGCGTTGCCGAATGGCGCCGAATTGCCCGCTGAACTGAGCCGGACTGCGCCGAATCCTGCCGAACGCTGCCGGATGTGGTTTACTTCCAGTGGAGCGACAGAAGGAGGTGTGACTCCGTGGCGGAATCTGAGCTGCCCGACTGGACCGACAAGAAGATGGGGAGCATGGTCCGCGCTGCCCTGTGGCTTGCTACTCAGGTAGGCGAGGGGAATGTCTACACCAAGGACCAGTTGAGGGCGGCTTTTCCTGATGTCGCGCAAATTGATCGCCGTGTGCGGGACTTGCGCGAGCTCGGTTGGGTGATCGCGACCAACCGGGAAGACCCGCAACTGGCGCCCAACGAAGCCCAGTTCGTGCGGGCTGGGGCAGCTGTTTGGGAACCGGGCGTAATCCGTGCGTCCCGCCAGCAGAAGCAGTCGAAGTCGCTTGCACGTCTGCTAGAGCCTGAGGCCCTCCGAGCCCCGGCGTTCGATGACATTCGGCTCAGGCAAGCGCCGGATCCGGAAGCGGTCTGGGGGCGATTGAAGGATCTTTCCCAGGCTGAGAGGTCGCTCATTTTGGCCTGGATCGCCATGGGCTACCGCCCCAGCTCCCCAGTCGAACTAGCTTGGCGCGCGTTCCGTGGCCTGAGCGAGGAGCAACGCCAAGAAATGACCGTGAGGCTCGGCGAATTGGTTAGTTCCGAGCTGTACGAGGAGTTGCCTACGTCAGGGGGCCTCGAGGGCGCCCCCTGACCCCCACATGTTTCCGCCGGATCCCGTGTCACCTTCCACAGATCTCCGGGGTCCGGCGGATGGTCCAACCCATCTGAACGAGGAGAAGAACCATGTCCAGTATGCGTGTCCCCGTGGCCGGAAGCGAGCGGCCGCCCAGGTTCGAGATGTTCGTCGCGGCCGTCGCCGTCGGATACGCGGCGGGTTACACCACCGGCATCGGCAACGAGGCCCAGCAGGTACTCGGGCTCGTGACGGTCACGGCGATGGGGTGGCTCTGGGAAAGGTGGCGGCGCTGACCGCCTTCCGCGACTGGTGATCCAGTCCCTTTCTGGTAGCCGGTCCCGATGAACTCCGGGGCCGGCTATCGGAGTTCGATCCTGCACGCGCCCTGTTGTGTGTCAGTGGTCGTTCCTATCGTGGAGAGATGGCAAATGGGGTGTGGCACACCGGATATGGCATAGAGATCAATCTGTCCCTGCCCGACCTCGGTCACCCGGACCGTCCCGATCTGCTCCAGGAGATCACCGCCAGCGTCTCCGAGCGCGACCCGCAGCTGCTCGAATGCCTGGCGCACCACGACAAGCGCGAGTGCCTGTCGGAGTCGGGCGGCAAGTCGCCCTGGATGTTCATCCGCCGAGGGCGCGTGGGTGGCCGGCGACCGCTCGTCGCCTCGCACCTGCCGATCACGCACAAGGCGACGCCGGCGGAGAGCGCACAGCACAAGGCCACCAAGGAGCGGATCGTCGAGACCGCCGGGCGTTACGGCCTGGACGCCGAGGCCGAGGTTCCCATCGGCAACCGGCGCAGCATCTCGGACGCCGTAGTCGTCGGACCCGGCGGCACACGGATCGGCTGGGAGATCCAGTACCACCACCTCAGTCCCAGCAGCGTGCACCGGCGCTCGGTCAACGCAAGGGAGCACGGCATCACCCCGCTCTGGGTGGCAAAGGACCGGACGGCTTCCCTGATCGACCGGGCTCCCTGGGCGCGGGTCGACGACATGCCGTGGAAGGACATCGCCGACGGCAAGGAGATGGTGATCCGCGGCGGGTTCCGGCACCTCGAAGTCTGGAAGTGCGTACCGAGTAGCGAGCGCCACTGCCTCATTAGCGAGGGCGCCGGTCACTGTGGCGCGATTCACGCGGACTGGTTCGTGCCCGCGCTGTGCCACCCGGAGAAGAAGCCGGTCTTCATCGAGGACCTGGTCCTGCAGAGCGCCACGGGCGAGAGCGTCCCGGTCTATGTGCCCAACCGAGGAAGCGGCCGCGCTGGCCGGCACATGTGGGTGTCGGCCGAGGACCGCGCGCTGTGGCAGGAGCTCGTCGGTGACAAGACGCCTCTCCCTGCGGCCCCGGTCGAAGAGGAGGACGACCTGATCACCTTTGCCGAGCAGGAGATCGACCGTAATTGCCGAGCGGGCGAGGAGGGCTGGTTCGTCAGCGACGGCCGGCCTGCCCGCGATCTCGACCAGCCGACCGGCGGCTTCACGCTTCCCCGCATGCCGGTCCAGCGCTCCCGCGGCCCGATGCGGATCACCACCGTGGAACGCGCCGCCGCTTCCGCCGCGCTGGGATGCCCGCCGTGGGAGTTCGGGCTGTGCGCCGGCTGCGGCCAGCTGATGCGGCGCTACGGGCGGAACGCCGCCATGTACTGCAAGGTGTGCCGGTCCGTCCTCAACGGGCGGTAGACGGGAACTGCAACCAAAACTGCAACCATGGAATGACGAAGGTCCCGGCCGCTGGGCGGTCGGGACCTTCGTTTTGGCTGGTCAGCCGTGGCGGAGGATACGAGATTCGAACTCGTGAGGGGTTGCCCCCAACACGCTTTCCAAGCGTGCGCCCTAGGCCTCTAGGCGAATCCTCCGTGGAGAACATTACATGACCGGGAGGGGTGCTCGCGCACATGATCTGGAGCGGGGGCGGGGGGGAAGGGTGCAGGTCGAGGGGTGGGGGAGGGCGGGGGACGGGTGGGGGTTCGGATCGGGTACTCTGGGCGGAGCCCCTCACGTGGCGCTATCTGACTGAACTCCCCCAGGGCCGGAAGGCAGCAAGGGTAGGTCGGCTCTGGCGGGTGCGTGGGGGGCGCTTGCGTTTCCGGGCGGGGGCGGGGCGAGGGGCCCCGGTCGTCCACAGGGCGGCCGGTCGATTGTTCCCGGGTTGTCGGTGGGCGCCTATAACCTCGTATACGTGTCGTCTCTCGCGCTGTACCGCCGCTACCGCCCCGAGTCCTTCGCCGAGGTCATCGGGCAGGAGCATGTCACCGACCCGCTGCAGCAGGCGCTGCGGAACAACCGGGTCAATCACGCGTACCTGTTCAGCGGGCCGCGCGGCTGCGGCAAGACGACCAGTGCGCGCATCCTGGCGCGCTGTCTGAACTGTGAGAAGGGTCCCACCCCGACGCCGTGCGGGGAGTGCCAGTCCTGCCGGGACCTCGCGCGCAACGGGCCGGGGTCGATCGACGTCATCGAGATCGACGCGGCCTCGCACGGTGGTGTGGACGACGCCCGTGACCTGCGGGAGAAGGCGTTCTTCGGGCCGGCGTCCAGCCGCTACAAGATCTACATCATCGACGAGGCGCACATGGTCACCTCGGCGGGCTTCAACGCCCTGCTGAAGGTGGTCGAGGAGCCGCCGGAGCACCTCAAGTTCATCTTCGCGACGACGGAGCCCGAGAAGGTCATCGGGACGATCCGCTCGCGCACCCACCACTACCCCTTCCGCCTGGTGCCGCCCGGCACCCTGAGGGAGTACCTGGGCGACGTCTGCGGCCGCGAGGGCATCCCGGTCGAGGACGGCGTGCTTCCGCTGGTGGTCCGGGCCGGTGCCGGGTCGGTGCGTGACTCGATGTCCGTGATGGACCAGCTGCTCGCCGGCGCCGCCGACGACGGTGTGACGTACGCCATGGCCACCTCCCTCCTCGGTTACACGGACGGGTCGCTGCTCGACTCGGTGGTGGACGCTTTCGCCGCCGGGGACGGGGCCGCGGCCTTCGAGGTCGTGGACCGGGTGATCGAGGGCGGCAACGACCCGCGGCGCTTCGTCGCCGACCTCCTGGAGCGGCTGCGTGACCTGGTGATCCTGGCCGCCGTGCCGGACGCCGCCGAGAAGGGCCTGGTCGACGCGCCCGTCGACGTCATCGAGCGGATGCAGGCGCAGGCCTCCGTGTTCGGCGCCGCCGAGCTCAGCAGGGCGGCCGACCTGGTCAACGCGGGGCTGACCGAGATGCGCGGCGCGACCTCGCCGCGGCTCCAGCTGGAGCTGATCTGCGCGCGCGTGCTGCTGCCCGCCGCCTTCGACGACGAGCGTTCGCTGCAGGCGCGCCTCGACCGGCTGGAGCGCGGGGCCGCCGCCGCGCCGCCGGCCGCCGTGTTCACGACCACCTCGCCGGCGCCGCAGATGGGGTACGTGCCGACGGCGGAGGCCCATGTCCCGCCGCCCGCACCCGCGCCCGCACCCGCACCCGCGCCCGTCCAGGCGCCCGCGCCCGTCCAGCAGCCCCCGGCCCCGGCCCCCCAGTTCCAGCAAGCCCCGCAGGCCCCGGCCCCGGCCCCCGCACCCGTACAGCAGCAGCCGCAGCCCGGTGCCTGGCCCGGTGCCGCCCGGCCCGGTGGCGGAGCGCCCGGCGCCTGGCCGGGAGCCGCGCCCGCGGCCCCCGCGCCCGCCTCCCCGCAGGCTTACGCCCCCGCTCCCCAGCAGGCCCCGGCCCAGCCCGGCCAGGCCGCTCCCTCCGGGGACATGGCGGCCGGTGCCGCCCAGGTGCGGAACATGTGGCCGCAGATCCTGGAGGCGGTCAAGAACCGGCGCCGCTTCACCTGGATCCTGCTCTCGCAGAACGCGCAGGTCGCGGGCTTCGACGGCACCACCGTCCAGCTCGGCTTCCTCAACGCGGGCGCCCGGGACAACTTCGCGAGCAGCGGCAGCGAGGACGTCCTGAAGGCGGCCCTGGCGGAGCAGTTCAACGTGCACTGGAAGGTCGAGGCGATCGTCGACCCCTCGGGCGGCGCCAACCCGCCGCCCGCCGCCACCGGCTTCGGCGGCGGCCGCCCGTCCGCCCCGGCCCCGGCGCGCCCGCCGGCGCCCGCGCCCGCCCCCGTACAGGCCCCGCCGGCCATGCAGCAGGCCCCGCAGGCACCGGCGCCCGGACCCGCGCCCGTACAGGCTCCGCAGCCCACCCGGCAGGCGCCCGCGCCCGCTCATGTGCCCCAGGGGCCGCCGCCGGTGGCGCCCGAGGACGACGTGCCCGAGGAGGACGATCCGGACCTCGTGGACTCCGCGCTGTCCGGGCACGAGCTGATCGTGCGCGAGCTCGGCGCCACCGTCCTGGAGGAATACACGAACGAGTAAGAGCGTCTCGCTCAGCGGCCCGCACAAAGATCACGGGCGCCCGCGGGCTACCCTGGCTGGCGTGAAGGTCCTCGTCATCGGCGGCGGCGCCCGCGAACACGCCCTGTGCCGCTCCCTCTCCCTCGATCCCGACGTCACCGCTCTGCACTGCGCGCCCGGCAACGCCGGAATCGCCGAGGTCGCCGAGCTCCACGCCGTCGACCAGCTCGACGGCGCCGCCGTCACCGCGCTCGCGACCGAGCTCGGTGCCGAGCTCGTCGTCGTCGGCCCGGAGGCCCCGCTCGTCGCGGGTGTCGCCGACGCCGTGCGCGCCGCCGGCATCCCGGTCTTCGGCCCCTCCCAGGAGGCGGCGCAGCTGGAGGGCTCCAAGGCCTTCGCCAAGGACGTCATGGCCGGCGCCGGCGTGCCCACCGCCCGCAGCTACGTCTGCACCACCCCCGCCGAGATCGACGAGGCCCTCGACGCCTTCGGCGCCCCGTACGTCGTCAAGGACGACGGTCTCGCGGCCGGCAAGGGCGTCGTGGTGACCGAGGACATCGAGCAGGCCCGCGCCCACGCGCTCGCCTGCGACCGCGTGGTCATCGAGGAGTACCTCGACGGCCCCGAGGTCTCCCTCTTCGCCATCACCGACGGCACCACCGTCCTCCCGCTGCAGCCCGCGCAGGACTTCAAGCGCGCGCTCGACGGCGACGAGGGCCCGAACACCGGCGGCATGGGCGCCTACTCCCCGCTGCCCTGGGCCGACCCGAAGCTGGTCGACGAGGTTCTGCAGACCGTCCTGCAGCCCACCGTCGACGAGCTGAGCCGCCGCGGCACCCCGTTCTCCGGCCTCCTCTACGCGGGTCTGGCGATCACCAGCCGCGGGGTGCGGGTCATCGAGTTCAACGCGCGCTTCGGCGACCCGGAGACCCAGGTCGTGCTCGCCCGCCTGAAGACCCCGCTGGCCGGCGTGCTGCTGCACTCCGCCAACGGCACCCTCGCCGACCAGGCCCCGCTGGCCTGGCGCGACGAGGCCGCCGTCACCGTGGTCGTGGCCTCCCACAACTACCCGGGCACCCCGCGCACCGGCGACCCGATCGAGGGCCTGGCCGAGGTCGCGGAGCAGGACGCGCCGCACGCGTACGTGCTGCACGCCGGTACGAAGAAGGACGGCGACGCGGTCGTCAGCGCCGGCGGCCGGGTGCTCTCGGTGACCGCCACCGGTTCGGACCTGACCCAGGCCCGCGAGCGCGCCTACGCGGCGGTCGGCCGAATCCGTCTTGACGGTTCGCAGCACCGCACGGACATCGCGGAGAAGGCCGCCCGGGGCTGACGTCCCAGGTGCCTCACGGCGCTCAGGGGCGCGGCGGCGTAGTCAACCGCACTGCCGCGCCCTCGTCATCACCTTTGCCCAAAGCCATTCCATCGAGTGACGGCTCGCCCATCCGGATGACGCCCGCCGAAGCCCCAACTAGGGTGCGGCGAAGGCATTCCGGCACTTGGCCCTCCGATCTTGCGATGTCAGTGGCGGGTGCCACAGTGGGGGAGTGAGCAACACCGCCACGGGCCGCACGGGCCGTCCCGACCAGGGCAGGAGGGGGTGATGTACGGCGTGACCGGTACCGGTTCCGCACCCGGCGAGGAGCTCGGCGCACGCGCCGCCCGCTCCCGCGCGCTCGCGGTGCTCCGCGTGCGCGGCAGGGCGCTGGGTCTCGCGGTGCTTCCCGCCGCCGTGGCCGTCGTGCTGTACGCGGGCGGGGTCACCGGCCACTTCACCGGCCCCGGCTGGGACACCGCCCGCTGGGTGGTGACCGCCCTCGCCGTCGTCGTGCTGCTCGTCGCGGCGGCCGTCGCCCTGGTCGTCGCGCGCTCCAAGCCCGCCGTGACGCCGACGGTGGAGCTCGCCGAGAGCGCGGCCCCCGACCTCTACCGGATGGTGCGCGACCTCGCCGACCGGCTCGGCGTGCCCGCGCCCTCCGCGATAGCCCTCACGCCGGACTGCGACAGCTGGCTGGAGGACCGTTCGCACCCGGCCCACCGGACGGCGCACCGGGCGCACGGCGCGCACCGCGCGCACCGCGCCGAGGAGGCGCCCGTCCTGGTGATCGGCTCGCCCTTCCTGTGGTGGATGCGGGTCGCCGAGCTGCGGGCGGTGCTCGCCCCGGTCGTCGCCGGTACGGGCCCGGCCGCGCACCCCGACATAGCCGCCGCCCGCCGCTTCGTGCGCGGGCTCGACGCGGCCGTCGCCGTGCCCCGGCACCCCGGCCTCGACCCGGTGCGCCGGATCGGCGCCCTGGGCGTGGGACGGCTCGCCGGGATCATGCTGCGGGGCTGTCGCGGGCACGCCGCCGAGATGGAGCGGGGCGTCGCCGCGGCCGGCTCCGAGCGCGCCCAGGCCGTGGACTACGGGGTGCGGATCGTGGCCCAGGAGCAGGTCGGCCTCGCCTACGCGGGCTGGGACCGGCTGCTCACCCGGGTCGCGCTGCCCGCCTGGCGGATGGGCCGCTGGCCCGCGCGCCTCGACGCGGGCGTGGTGTCGGCGCTCACGGAGCTGTCCCGCCGCGACCGGCTCGCCGACGGCTTCGCCTCGCGGCTCGGCGAGCGGCCCGCCTGCGACCTCCTGGAGGAGCCGGGCGCGGTCGACGAGGCGACCTCGCTGCTCGCCGCCCGCCTCTTCCACGGCGTGCCGGCCGAGCCGGGCCCGGACTGGGCGCCGGTGGAGTGGAGTGCGTACGCGGAGGAGGTCGTCGACCGGAAGTGGCGTGCCGACGCGGCCCGCCTCCACCAGGTCCTCGACGGGATCGGGGCGGCCACCCCGACCGGGCCGGCCGCGCGCCGGGGCCAGGACGCCCAGGACGCCCCGGATGCCCCCACCCTGGCCCGGATCATGGCCCACCTGACGGCGACCGATCCGCGGGCGGGCCTCGGGGCTCCGGCGCCCGCGCCCGCGCCCGAGGCGCCCGACTCCTCGACCCCCGCGGTCCACGCGGCCTCCGGACCCCACGCCGCCGACCCCGACCCCGACCTCGGTCCCGCTTCTGCCCCGAACCCGCACCCGGGCCTCGACCTGGACTCGGACCCGGACCTCGACCCGGACCTCGACCCGGATTTTGCTCCGGAGCGGGCTCCCGGCACCGAGGCCGCCGACGTGCTCGCCGCGGCGCTCACCGCGCAGACCGTCCGCGAGGAGGAGCGGCGGCCGGTCGCCCCGGCCGCCGAGGGTCCCGACGGGCCGCTGCCGCTGTTCCCGCTCCAGCCGCCCCGTACCGGCCGGGACCTGCTCGCCGACCATGTGGCCGCGATGGTCTGCTGCGCCGCCGTGGACACCGCCGACGCTGCGCCCGGCCTGGACTGGCTGGACGGACCGGCGCTGCTCGTGCGCGGCGAGCGGAGCACGGACCTGGTGCCGGCGGTGCTCTGCCTGGTCGAGGACGGGGACCCGGAGCCGCTGCGGGCCTGGCTGCACCGCACCGGGGTGCGCCCGGAGAAGCCGGTCCGCCTGCTCTGAGGCCCTGCCCGCGGGCGAGCCCACGGGCGTACACCGGGACCCGCCCCCTCCGGAGGGCTGTCTTCCACTCTCGTCAATTCACGACGAAGGGTGACGGAGTGCGTGCGTTATGTGATGTGCTGGAGACCGGCACTGACAGAGGCATCTTCGGCCGTCACCAACGGCGGGCAGACACCAGAGGCACCGAGCGGACGACCGGGGAAGTCGAGGGAGGGGCGCGTCATGGGGACGGAGCAGATCAGGCGGTGGGAGTCCGGCGCGCTCGCGCACGCCGTGTCGGACCCCTTCGGCCAGGGCCCGCTGCCCTGGCTGCGCGGTTCCGAGAACTACTTCGACGACACCGGTCAGCTGGTGCCGTGGTACGCGGACGAGACCCTGACCGGCGGTGGCGGTGGCGGTGTGGGCGGCGGCCCGCGCACCGCCGACGACGTGCACGGCCAGATCAAGGGCTTCGTGTCCAACGGCGCGGTGGCGCCCGGCGAGGCGCTCGACTTCCACATCACCGTGGACCCGCCGCAGCAGTTCTCGGTCGACATCTACCGGATCGGGCACTACGGCGGCGACGGCGCCGCCAAGATCACCACCAGCCCGCGGCTCTCCGGGATCGTCCAGCCCGCCCCGCTGACCGCCGACCGCACCGTCTCCTGCCACCACTGGTGGCAGTCCTGGCGGTTGCAGATCCCCTCCTACTGGTCGATCGGCGCGTACGTCGCCGTGCTCACCACCGTCGGCGGCTACCGCTCCCACATCCCCTTCACCGTCCGCGACGGGCACCCGGCGGACCTGCTGCTCGTCCTGCCGGACGTGACCTGGCAGGCGTACAACCTCTATCCGGAGGACGGCCGGACCGGCGCCAGCCTCTACCACGCCTGGGACGAGGAGGGCCGGCTGCTCGGCGAGGAGGAGGCGGCCGTCACCGTCTCCTTCGACCGCCCCTACGCGGGCGCGGGCCTGCCGCTGCACGTGGGGCACGCGTACGACTTCATCCGCTGGGCCGAGCGGTACGGCTACGACCTGGCGTACGCGGAGACCCGCGACCTGCACGCGGGCCGGGTGGACCCGAGCCGCTACCGGGGCCTGGTCTTCCCGGGCCACGACGAGTACTGGTCGGTGCCGATGCGCCGCACCGTCGAGCTCGCCCGCGACCAGGGCACGTCCCTCGTCCTCCTGTCCGCCAACACGATGTACTGGCAGGTCGAGCTGGCCCCCTCGCCGTCCGGTGCGCCCGACCGGCTGCTCACCTGCCGCAAACGCCGTGGCCCCGGCCGCCCGGCGCTCTGGCGGGAGGTCGACCGGCCGGAGCAGCAGCTGCTCGGCATCCAGTACGCGGGCCGGGTGCCCGAACCGCACCCGATGGTCGTACGGAACGCGGAGCACTGGCTCTGGGAGGCCACCGGCGCGGGCGAGGGCGACGAGATCCCGGGACTGGTCGCCGGAGAGGCCGACCGCTACTTCCCGCGCACCGCGCTCCCGGACCACCAGGGCCGCATCCTCCTCGCCCACTCGCCGTACCGGGACGGCGAGGGCGCGCTGCGGCACCAGGAGACCAGCCTCTACCGGGCCCCGTCCGGCGCCTGGGTCTTCGCCTCGGGCACCTTCGCCTGGTCGCCGGCGCTCGACCGGCCGGGCCATGTGGACCCCCGGATCCAGCGGGCCACCGCGAACCTCCTCGACCGCATCTGCAAGCGGGACTGAGCGCGGACACGGTCGTACGACAGGGGGACTGAGCGCGGGCTCACACGGCCCGGCGGCCGGACCGGCCCCGACGTGCGAGAGAATCGGACCTGCTCCTGGATCAACCTACGCGGAGGAACCGTGTCCGGATTCGTAGAAAAGCCCGAGCCCGTCCAGGTCCCGGGCCTCACCCATCTCCACACGGGCAAGGTCCGCGACCTGTACCGCAACGAGGCGGGCGACCTCGTCATGGTGGCGAGCGACCGCATGTCCGCGTACGACTGGGTGCTGCCCACCGAGATCCCCGACAAGGGCCGCGTCCTCACCAAGCTGTCGCTCTGGTGGTTCGACAAGCTCGCCGACCTGGTCCCCAACCACGTCCTGTCGACCGAGCTCCCGGCCGGCGCGCCCGCCGACTGGGCCGGCCGCACGCTGATCTGCAAGTCCCTGAACATGGTCCCGGTCGAGTGCGTGGCCCGCGGCTACCTCACCGGCTCCGGCCTCGTCGAGTACGACGCGTCCCGCACGGTCTGCGGCCTGGCCCTGCCCGAGGGCCTGACCGACGGCTCCGAGCTGCCCGCGCCGATCTTCACCCCGGCGACCAAGGCCGCCGTCGGCGACCACGACGAGAACGTGTCGTACGAGGAGGTCGCCCGCCAGGTCGGCGCCGAGACCGCCGCGCTGCTTCGCCAGACGACCCTCGCCGTGTACTCCCGGGCCCGCGACATCGCCCGCGAGCGGGGGATCATCCTGGCGGACACGAAGTTCGAGTTCGGCTTCGAGTCCACCGCGGAGGGCCAGACCCTCGTCCTCGCCGACGAGGTCCTCACCCCGGACTCCTCGCGCTTCTGGCCGGCCGACCAGTGGCAGCCGGGCCGCGCCCAGCCCTCGTACGACAAGCAGTTCGTGCGCGACTGGCTGACCTCGCCGGCCTCCGGCTGGGACCGCAAGAGCGAGCAGCCGCCGCCCGCGCTCCCCACGGAGATCGTGGAGAAGACCCGCGCCAAGTACACCGAGGCCTACGAGCTCCTCACCGGCCAGGCCTGGTCCTAGGCATTCCGCCGTGGCCTGTCCGGCCCTGATCCGCCGGGCAGGCGCCCTGGTCCGCCGGGCAGGCCCTGCTCCCTGGGAACGAGAAAGCCCCCGGTCGGATCGACCGGGGGCTTTCTGTATGGAGCGGACGACGAGATTCGAACTCGCGACCCTCACCTTGGCAAGGTGATGCTCTACCAACTGAGCCACGTCCGCATGCGCCGTAGCGCGCTGCTAACTATACCCAACCTTTCGCGCGGGCGAGACGCACCGCCGTGTGCCGGTTCTCGGCGCCGAGTTTCGCGGCGGCGGAGGAGAGGTAGTTGCGCACGGTTCCGGGGGACAGCACGGCGCGCTCCGCGATCTCCGCCACGGGTGCCCCGTCGGCGGCGAGTTCGAGCACCTCGGCCTCCCGCGCGGTGAGCGGCGAGTCCCCGGCGGCGATCGCGTCGGCCGCCAACTCCGGGTCCACATAACGGTTTCCGGCGTGCACGGTACGGATCAGCTCGGCCAGTCGCCGGGCGCTGACCGTCTTCGGGACGAAGCCGCGGACGCCGGCGGCGAGGGCCCGCTTGAGGTGCCCGGGACGCCCGTGACCGGTCACGATCATCGTGCGGCAGTCCGGGAGTTCGTCCCGGATCGATGTGGCGACCGTCACACCGTCGGCGCCCGGCATCTGCAGGTCGAGCACGGCGACGTCGGGCCGGTGGGCGCGCGCCATCGCGAGCGCCTCGGGGCCGGAGGCCGCCTCGGCCACGACGACCAGGTCGTCCTCCAGGCCGAGCAGTGCGGCGAGCGCGCCGCGGATCAGATGCTCGTCGTCGGCGAGCAGGACGCGGACGGGGACGGGGACGCGGACGGGCTCGGTCACAGGACCGTCTCCTCTTCGGATCGGGCGCGATGCGCGGTACGCGGCGCGGGCAGCGGCACCCGGGCGGTGACGCGGAAGGACTGCGGGGCCACCGGGCCGGCCTCCAGGGCGCCGTCCACCGCGCCGAGCCGTTCCCGGAGCCCGGCGAGGCCGGACCCGGTACTGGACCCAGTACCGGATGCGACCCCGAACCCGGTCCCGGTCCCGGTCCCGGACCCGGTGCCGGTGCCGCCCGGCGTGCCGGAGCCCGGGGTGCCGGAGCCCGGGGTGCCGCCGGAGACCCGAGCCCCGTCCCGTACCCCCGCCCCGTCCCGTTCGGCAGCGGCATCCGCACCGTCGTTCTCCACGGTCAGCACCACCGCGCCGTCCACCGCCCCCAGGCTGATCACGCAGCGCCCGGCGTCGCCGTGCCGCAGCACGTTGGTGGTGGCCTCCCGGACGACCCACCCGAGCGCCGACTCCACGGTGGCGGACAGGTCGAGTTCGGGCGCGTCGACGGCGCAGGCGATGCCGGCGGCGGCCAGGACGCCCCGGGCGCCCTCCAGTTCCGTCCGCAGGTCGGCCGCGCGGTAGCCGCGCACCACCTCGCGCAGCTCGCGCTGCGACTCCCGGGAGATCCGCTGCACCTCGGTCATCTGGTCCACGGCCGCCTCGGGCCGGCCGCGCCGGGAGAGCTGCACGGCGAGCTCGCTCTTGAGCGCGATCACCGACAGATCGCGGCCCATGACGTCGTGCAGGTCGCGCCCGAAGCGGAGACGTTCCTCGGCGACGGCGAGCCGCGCCTTCAGCTCGCGGGACCGCTCCAGCTCCCAGACGATCCGCACCAGCCAGCCGGAGAAGCCGCAGGCGCCGGCCAGTCCGTAGCCGCCGAGCAGCACGCCGACGGCGAGGCCGACCGCCGGGGCGAGTCCGATGCCGCACAGCGCGCCCAGGGCGCCGACGGCGACCGCGGTCGCGGGGACCGCGTACAGGATGCGCCGCACCTGGGCCACGCAGAGCGCCAGGGTGCCGAGGGCGAAGCTGACGAGCCCGACCGAGACGCCGGCGACCATCGACGCGTCGTGGATCAGCCCGGTCCGAAGTAGGACGAGCGCCCCGACGACCTCGCCGGCGGTCAGCGCGACCAGTGCGCCGACGAGCCGGGTGGGGTGCTCGCGCCGGTCGAGTCCCCAGTCCAGGGCGCGGGAGGCGACCACGGCGCCGAGGACGGCGTGCACGCAGGTCACCAGGATCAGCGCCGCCGCGCCCCCCGCGCCCAGCGGGCTGTCGGCGGCCCGGCCGATCGGCAGGCCGGCGAGCGCGACGATCTCCAGCGGCGCGAACGCGTGGAAGGTCCACCGGGTGTACAGCTCGACCTTGGCCGCGCTGCTGCGCCCGCTCCACCATCCGGTCAGCCTCGACACGACTACCGCCCCCTCGTCTTCCCCGGTGCCGGTCCCCTGCCGGCGTACCGGCGCGGTCCCCTACCGGCCCGAATCCCTACCGGCCCGATTCCCTACCGGCGCGGTTCCCAGCGGAACCACTTCCGCACAGCAAACACGCTGATCACGATCCAGGCCACCGTGGTCAGGGCCGCGCCAAGGAGCCCCTTCCCGTCTTCGACGCCGAGCCAGCCGGCCCGTACGAGCTCCATGGCGCCGCTCAGCGGAAGCAGCGAGCAGACCGCGGCGACCGGGTCGGGCAGCGATTCGGCCGGGACGATCAGGCCCGAGCTCATGGTGGAGAGGAGGAAGAAGGGGAGGGTGGTCAGGCCCGCGCTCTCGACGGTGCGGGTGATCACGGTGGTGAGGGCGGCGAGCGCGGCGAGCAGCGGTACGGCTCCGAGCACGCCGAGGACCAGCAGGTCGGGGCGGCGCGGGGCGGCGGTGTCGAGGACGGCGGGGCCGAGCGCGCTGAGCACGGCGCACTGGACGAGGGCGATGACGACGGCCGGGAGGGCGCCGCCGGCCAGGATCTCGGCGTCGCGGGCCTCGCCGGTGCGCAGCCGCTTGAGCACGAGTTCCTCGCGGCGGGCGACGTAGGTGGAGACCAGGCTCATGTAGACGACGAGCATCAGGACCATGCCGGTGCCGCCGACCAGGGTGGCCGCGGCGATGCCCATGGGCAGGCGCTCCGCGCCGCCCGTGCCGCCGCCGAGTCCGGTGAGCGAGGAGCGCAGCAGGAAGATCATCAGCACCGGCATGAGCAGCGCGACGAAGAGGGTGTTGCGGTTGCGCCCGAGGAGGGTGAGTTCGGCCCGGCCGAGGGCGGTCAGGCGGGCGACGGCGGCGGCGTTCATCGGACCTCTTCCAGGTGGGCGTCGTCGTGAGAGGGGTCGAGGGAGTCGGCGCGGGAGGCGATCTCCAGGAAGGCCTCTTCGAGGGAGGCGGAGCGGGCGTCGAGCCCGTCGAGCCGTACGTGTTCGGCGGCGGCCCAGCCGAGGAGTTCGCCGAGCGCGTTCTGGAGGTCGTACGTACGGATCTCGACGCGCGGGCCGTCGGCGGCGGCCTTGAGGCCGAGCGGGAGCCGGGCGGGGGCGATGCCCTCGGGGAGCCGGAAGCGGATCCGGGCGGGGCGGGCGGCGGTGACCTCGGCGGGGGTGCCGGCGGTGACGATCCGGCCGCGGTGCATGATCGCGAGCCGGTCGGCGAGGCTCTCGGCCTCCTCCAGGTAGTGGGTGGTGAGGAGGACGGTGGTGCCGCCGTCGCGCAGTCGGCGCACCAGGTCCCAGGTGTCGCGGCGGCCCTCGGCGTCCAGACCGGTGGTGGGCTCGTCGAGGAAGAGCACCTCGGGCCGGCCGATCAGGGCGAGCGCGAGGTCGAGCCGGCGCCGCTCGCCGCCGGAGAGCTGTTTGACGCGGACGCCGGCCCGGTGGGTGAGGCCGACGGTGTCCAGAGCCTCGGCGACCGGGCGGGCGCCGGTGGTGCAGCCGGCCCACATCCGCGCGGTCTCGGCGGCGGTGAGGTCGGAGGGGAAGCCGCCTTCCTGGAGCATCATCCCGATGCGGGGGCGGACGGCGGCGCGTTCGCGGTACGGGTCGTGGCCGAGGACCCGGACGGTGCCGCGGGTGGGTGCGGCGAGCCCTTCGAGGAGTTCGACGGTGGAGGTCTTTCCCGCGCCGTTGGTGCCGAGCAGGGCGAAGACCTCGCCGCGCGGCACGGTGAAGGAGATGCCCCCGACGGCCTCGAAGCCGCCGGAGTAGGTCCGGTGGAGGCCGTCCGCCTCGATCACGTTCGTCATGACACCAGGCTCGGCCCGGTTCCGGGCCGTCGGCAGTGCGCGCTGTCATCGCCCCGCCTGACAAATGTCATACGAGGCGGAGCCGACGAGGTCCGAGAGCCGACGAGGACCGGGAAACGACGAGGACCGGGAAACGACGAAGGCCCCGGTTCCTGAGAACCGGGGCCTTCGCTCCCTGAGCGGACGACGAGATTCGAACTCGCGACCCTCACCTTGGCAAGGTGATGCTCTACCAACTGAGCCACGTCCGCATTGCCTCCGCCAGGCTTTCACCGGGCGGCGCGTGCACCACTCTACCTGATGCACCGGAGTGCTCGGTAACCGTGGTGCAGAGAGCGGGTGACAGGGATCGCACACTGCGGCTTCCCTCTGGAAGAGGGCTGTTCTACTACTGAACTACACCCGCACGCTCTGCTTGTGGGACTCGGCTTTTCGGCCTCGCCCCTCGGCGTGATCCAGACTCTAGCGGATCATGGGGGGGTGAGCGCAAATCCGGGTCAGCTCGCCGCCTGGAACGCCTCGTAGATGCGCTTGGGGATCCGGCCGCGCGCGGGGACCTCCAGCTTGTTGGACTGGGCCCAGGCGCGGACCGCGGCCGGGTCCGGGGCGAGCGCGGTGTGCTTGAGCGGGACCGTGGCGGTCCGGGCGCCGGATTTCCCGCCGCCCTTGTGACCTGCGGCACGAACGGTGCGGCCGGCGGCCAGGTAGGGGGCGAGGACCTTGCGCAGTTTCTTTGCATTGGCGGGATTCAGGTCGATCTCGTACATCTTCCCGTCCAGGCCGAACGCGACCGTTTCCGCCGCTTCTCCGCCGTCGATGTCGTCGAAGAGAGTGACCACTACTCGCTGAGCCACGGATATCGGTCCTTTCCTGCGGATCGCCGTGTCGTCTGAGGGGGTTGGCACCGCTTTGACGTGCGGCGATGCCGATGCGTCGGCCATCCGGGGACAAAATTGCGTTCCTCTGCATTCCTTTGTACAGCGAATGGTGTCGCAGGGGGAAGCCCAGGCAATTGTTTCCGCGTGTCACGGGTGGTGATGAGTATTCCGCCCGAATTCACCAGGCAGGCTTGTTTCGGCGCCCTTTGTAGGATCCTTCAGACTTCTACCCGCGTAGAATTTGGAGGCAGGTACGCTGAGGGAACCGCCCACGCAACACACCACCGGGAGTGCCAGTGGCACGCGTCGTAGTCGACGTCATGCTCAAGCCGGAGATCCTCGACCCGCAGGGACAGGCGGTGCAGCGTGCACTGCCCCGCCTCGGATTCGACGGGATCGCCGACGTCCGCCAGGGGAAGCGCTTCGAGCTGGAGGTGGAGGGACCGGTCGACGAGGCCGCCCTCGCCCGCATCCATGAGATGGCCGAAACCTTCCTTGCCAACACCGTGATCGAGGACTTCACCGTGAAGGTGGAGTCGTGACCGCACGCATCGGCGTCGTCACGTTCCCCGGAACGCTGGACGATCAGGACGCGCTGCGCGCCGCCCGCCTCGCGGGCGCCGAGCCCGTCTCGCTGTGGCACCGCGACAAGGACCTCAAGCAGGTCGACGCGGTGGTCCTCGCGGGCGGCTTCTCCTACGGCGACTATCTGCGGGCCGGAGCCATCTCCCGCTTCTCGCCGGTGATGGAGACGATCATCGAACAGGCGAAGGCGGGCATGCCCGTCCTCGGCATCTGCAACGGCTTCCAGATCCTCACCGAGGCCCACCTGCTGCCGGGCGCCATGCTGCGCAACAACCACCTGCACTTCATCTGCCGCGACCAGAAGCTGCGGGTGGAGAACGCGGAGACCGCCTGGACCTCGGACTACACCGAGGGCCAGGAGATCGAGGTCCCGCTCAAGAACATGGACGGCCGGTACGTCGCCGACGAGCGCACGCTCGACGAGCTGGAGGCCGAGGGGCGGGTGGCCTTCCGCTACCTGGACATGAACCCCAACGGCTCCCTGCGCGACATCGCGGGCATCACCAACGCCGCGGGCAACGTCGTCGGCCTCATGCCGCACCCCGAGCACGCCGTCGAGCCGCTGATCGGAACCGGCAAGACCGACGGTCTCGGTTTCTTCACCTCGATCCTCAAGAAGCTGGTCAACGCCTGATGAGCCTCGACACCGTCAAGCACGCCACCGAGACGCCCGACGTCGAGCAGCCCTGGAAGGAACTCGGCCTCAAGGAGGACGAGTACGCGCGCATCCGCGAGATCCTCGGCCGCCGTCCCACGGGTGCCGAGCTCGCCATGTACTCCGTCATGTGGTCCGAGCACTGCTCCTACAAGAGCAGCAAGGTCCACCTGAAGCAGTTCGGCGAGAAGGCCCCGCAGAACGACGCCATGCTCGTCGGCATCGGCGAGAACGCGGGCGTCGTCGACGTCGGCCAGGGTTACGCGGTCACCTTCAAGGTCGAGTCGCACAACCACCCCTCGTACATCGAGCCCTACCAGGGCGCGGCCACCGGCGTCGGCGGCATCGTCCGCGACATCCTCGCCATGGGTGCCCGCCCGGTCGCCGTGGTCGACCCGCTGCGCTTCGGCGCCGCCGACCACCCCGACACCAAGCGCGTGCTGCCCGGTGTCGTCGCCGGCATCGGCGGCTACGGCAACTGCCTGGGTCTGCCCAACATCGGCGGCGAGGTCGTCTTCGACTCCTGCTACCAGGGCAACCCGCTGGTCAACGCCGGCTGCATCGGCGTGATGAAGCACGAGGACATCCACCTCGCCAAGGCCTCCGGCCCCGGCAACAAGGTCATCCTCTACGGCGCCCGCACCGGCGGCGACGGCATCGGCGGCGTGTCCGTCCTCGCCTCGGAGACCTTCGACGACAGCAAGCCGACGAAGCGCCCGGCGGTCCAGGTCGGCGACCCGTTCCAGGAGAAGCTCCTCATCGAGTGCACCCTGGAGATCTTCCAGGAGAAGCTGGTCGCGGGCATCCAGGACCTCGGCGGCGCCGGTCTGTCCTGCGCCACCTCCGAGCTGGCCTCCGCCGGCACCGGCGGTATGCGGGTCGACCTGGAGAAGGTGCACCTGCGCGACGCGACGCTCTCGCCCGAGGAGATCCTCATGAGCGAGTCGCAGGAGCGCATGTGCGCGATCGTCGAGCCGCAGCACGTCGACCGCTTCCTGGAGATCTGCGAGAAGTGGGACGTCATCGCGGTCGTCATCGGCGAGGTGACCGACGGCGAGCGCCTGGAGATCTTCTGGCACGGCGAGCAGATCGTCGACGTCCCGCCGCGCACGGTCGCCCACGAGGGCCCGGTCTACCAGCGCCCGTTCGCCCGCCCGGAGTGGCAGGACGCGCTCCAGGCCGACGACGCCGGCAAGCTGGCCCGCCCGCAGGACGGCGCCGAGCTGAAGGACCAGGTCCTCAGACTGGTCGGCTCCCCGAACCAGGCCTCCAAGTCCTGGATCACCGACCAGTACGACCGCTTCGTGCAGGGCAACACCGTGCTCGCCCAGCCCGAGGACGCCGGCATGGTCCGCATCGACGAGGAGACCAACCTCGGCGTGGCCATGGCGACCGACGGCAACGGCCGGTACGCCAAGCTCGACCCGTACACCGGCGCCCAGCTCGCGCTGGCGGAGGCGTACCGCAACGTCGCCGCCTCCGGCGCCAGGCCGCTCGCCATCTCCGACTGCCTGAACTTCGGCTCGCCCGAGGACCCGGCCGTCATGTGGCAGTTCGCCGAGGCCACCCGCGGTCTCGCGGACGGCTGTCTGCAGCTCGGCACCCCGGTCACCGGCGGCAACGTGTCGCTGTACAACCAGACCGGTGACGTGGCCATCCACCCGACGCCCGTCGTGGCCGTCCTCGGTGTGATCGACGACGTCACCCGCCGCACCCCGATCGCCTTCGCGGAAGAGGGCCAGCTCCTCTACCTGCTCGGCGACACCAAGGAGGAGTTCGGCGGTTCGGCCTGGTCCGAGGTGATCCACCAGCACCTCGGCGGTCTGCCGCCGGCCGTGGACCTCGACCGGGAGAAGCTGCTCGGCGAGATCCTGATCTCGGCCTCGCGCGACGGCATGATCGACGCGGCCCACGACCTGTCCGACGGCGGTCTGGTCCAGGCGGTCGTCGAGTCCTGTCTGCGCGGCGGCAACGGCGCGCGCCTGGTCGTGCCCGAGGGCACCGACGCCTTCACGCTCCTCTTCAGCGAGTCGGCCGGCCGCGCGGTCGTGTCCGTCCCGCGCAGCGAGGAGCTCCGCTTCACCGACATGTGCGCCGCCCGGGGCCTCCCGGCGACCCGCATCGGTGTCGTCGACGGCGACTCGGTGGACGTGCAGGGCGAGTTCAGCGCCTCCCTGGAGGAGCTGCGCGCCGCGCACGAGGGGACGATCCCGGGCCTGCTGGCCTGACGTTCGTCCCGTACGGATCTCGTACGGAACGAAGCCCCCGCATCAGACGGTGCGGGGGCTTCGTGCTGTCCGCCGCGTTCAGCCGGTGCCCCAGAAGGAGTCCGACTCGACGATGTCCGCGACGCATTCGTCGATGTCGGAGATCTTGCCGCCGATCATGGTGAAGAAGAGGCCGCCCTCCATCTCGATGCCCCGGTCGTTCCGGTCGGCGTGCCACTTGTGGACGGACATGGCGTGACCCCTGCCGTCCGGGTAGACGCCCTTCAGCTCGACGCGGAAGGTGCCGTCGGTGAGCTCCATGAGCTGCCCGTAGTGGGCGAGGACGTTGTCCCGGCCCTTGAAGTGCCCGGACATCTGGCTCTCGCCGGGCGAGTGGTGAGTGCAGTCGCTGGTCATCAGGGAGGCGAGCGTCTCCATGTCACCGGTGGTGAACGCTTCGTAGCCCCGGCGTACCAGGGCGGCATCGGGGTGCTCGTGATGGGTCATGGTCCCGGCACTGCCTTTCGTGAGGGGATGTCCGAGGTCCCCCTCCGTGGTCCCCCTCCTTCAAGTCTCAGCGTTAGCCTCGGCCCATGCCACCCGCCAAGAAGCGCCTCCGGAAGTACGACTCCGCCAAGACCCGCGCCGCTGTGCTCGCCCAGGCCGGGCACGTACGGGACGCGGTGTCCGCGCTGCCGCCGGAGGTGCTCGCGCGGCCGACGCGGCTCGGCGGGTGGACCGTGCGCGAGCTGGTCGCGCATCTGACGATGGTGCTCGCCTCGCTCTCCCGGAAGCTCGCGGAGCCCGAGCCGGCCCGGCACGAACTCGCGCTCCTGGACTGGCCGCTCGCCACGGCGTCCGGCGCGGCCGGCATCGACGAGGACACCCGGGCGCTGGCCGCGGAGGACGATCTCGTGGGGGACCCGGCGGGGGCGTACGAGCGGACGCGGGCGGTCTTCGAGGAGCGGCTCGCGGGCGCGTCCGACGAGCGGCTCGTCCCGACCCGGTTCGGCGCGATGCGGCTCGGCGACTTCCTGGTCACCCGGACCGTCGAACTCGTCGTCCACACCGACGACCTGAACGCGGCGACCGGTCCTGACGTCCCCGACGTCCCCTTCGACCGGCAGGCGCTCGCCGCCTGCACCCGGCTGCTCGCCGACGCCCTCGCCGCGAAGGCCCCCGGCGGCGCGGTGGAGGTGCGGGTCCCGCCGTACGCGGTGGTGCAGTGCGTCGAGGGTCCCCGGCACACCCGTGGCACCCCGCCGAACGTGGTCGAGACGGACCCGCTGACCTGGGTGCGGCTCGCGACGGGCCGGACGGACTGGGCGGCGGAGCTGGACGCGGCGCGGGTCAGCGCGAGCGGGGAGCGGGCCGATCTGGGCGGGCTGCTGCCGCTGATGGGCTGACCCGGAACCGTGGTCGACCCGGAACCGTGGTCGACCCGGAATCGTGGACGCCCCGGAACCGTACGGCTGCGGCCTCCGTCCCACCGCCATGAAGAAGCCGTGGGTCCTCGCTGGAACAGCCGGAACAGCTCTCGCTCTCCTCCTCTCCGCCTGCGGTACGACGGAGGGCACGCGCCCCGGCGGCGGCGCCGGCACGCCCGACCTGCCTGTCGCGGGCACGCACTGGACGATCGCCGCGGCCACGGCGGACGGCGTCCGGTCGGTGGCCCCGGGCGGCGCGCAGCTGGACTTCGAGAAGAACGGCCAGGCCCACGGGACCTCCGGCTGCAACGGCTTCGGCGCCGAGGTCGCCGTGAAGGGCGACACCCTCACCGTCTCCCTGGGCCCGGTCACGGCCATCGGCTGCCCTGCCGACCGGCAGCGGTTCGAGACGGCGCTGCTCAAGGCGTTCACCGGCGAGCTCAAGGGGAAGCAGAGCGGGGCGTCACTGGTCCTCGCCTCGGCCGACGGGCGCAACAGCGTGGAGCTGACCGCCGAGCCGGATGCGCCGCTGCTCGGCACCACCTGGAAGGTCGACGGTCTCGTCTCGGGCGACACCGCCTCCTCCCTGCCCGCCGGCAGCGGGACCAAGGCGCGGCTCGTCCTCGGTGCCGACGGCCGGGCCACCGGCAATCTGGGCTGCAACAACTTCTCCGCGGCCGTCCGGGTCGACGAGAAGGCCCGGACCCTCACCGTCGAGGGCCCGGCGGCGACGACCCGGATGATCTGCACGGGTCCGCAGATGGCCCTTGAGACGCGGCTGTACGAGCTCCTCGACGGCCCGCTCGCCTATCGGCTGAACCACCGAATGCTGACCCTCACCGACGCCTTGGGAGAGGGCCTCACGGCGACCGCGACCGCCCGCTGAGCGGACACGGACTGCGGCGTCCGTCACATCGCGGGACCGCCCCGGGGCTGGTACGAGCGTCCGCTCGCCCGGGCCCGCGGGCCGGAATTCCTTACCCTGCCTGCTTCGTAGGCCTCTCCAGGCCGGAGTTGATCTGTTCGTGTGATCGCACGAGCGTCGCCACCTCGGTATTTCGCCAATTCGGACCAGTGGTCGACCCCGTCTACACTCGGAAACGTGCCACGCGGAGACGGTCGACTCAATCACGATCTGCTCCCCGGTGAGAAAGGCCCCCAGGACGCTTGTGGCGTCTTCGGTGTCTGGGCTCCGGGTGAAGAGGTCGCAAAGCTCTCTTATTTCGGGCTCTACGCCCTCCAGCATCGGGGTCAGGAATCCGCGGGAATCGCGGTGAGCAACGGCTCCCAGATCCTCGTCTTCAAGGACATGGGACTTGTGTCCCAGGTCTTCGACGAGACTTCACTCGGTTCCCTTCAGGGTCATATCGCGGTCGGTCACGCCCGCTACTCGACCACCGGGGCTTCCGTGTGGGAGAACGCGCAGCCGACGTTCCGGGCGACCGCCCACGGCTCGATCGCGCTCGGCCACAACGGCAACCTGGTGAACACGGCGAAGCTCGCCGAGATGGTCGCCGACCTCCCCAAGAAGGAGGGCCGCACCACCCAGGTCGCCGCCACCAACGACACCGACCTGGTCACCGCGCTGCTCGCGGGCCAGGTGGCCGAGGACGGCACACCGCTCACCATCGAGCAGGCGGCCACGAAGGTCCTCCCCGAGGTCCGGGGCGCCTTCTCCCTCGTCTTCATGGACGAGCACACGCTCTACGCCGCCCGTGACCCGCAGGGCATCCGCCCGCTGGTGCTCGGCCGGCTGGAGCGCGGCTGGGTGGTCGCCTCGGAGACCGCCGCCCTCGACATCTGCGGCGCGACCTTCGTCCGCGAGGTCGAGCCGGGCGAGCTCATCGCGATCGACGAGAACGGCATCCGTACCTCTCGATTCGCGGAAGCGAAGCCCAAGGGCTGTGTCTTCGAGTACGTGTACCTGGCGCGCCCCGACACGGACATCGCCGGCCGGAACGTGTACCTCTCCCGGGTGGAGATGGGCCGCCGGCTCGCCAAGGAGGCGCCCGTCGAGGCCGACCTGGTGATAGCGACGCCGGAGTCGGGCACCCCGGCCGCGATCGGCTACGCGGAGGCCTCCGGCATCCCGTTCGGCGCCGGCCTGGTCAAGAACGCCTACGTCGGCCGGACCTTCATCCAGCCCTCGCAGACCATCCGCCAGCTGGGCATCCGGCTGAAGCTGAACCCCCTCAAGGAAGTCATCAAGGGCAAGCGCCTGGTGGTCGTCGACGACTCGATCGTCCGCGGCAACACCCAGCGCGCGCTGGTCCGGATGCTCCGCGAGGCCGGCGCCGCCGAGGTCCACATCCGGATCTCCTCCCCGCCGGTCAAGTGGCCCTGCTTCTTCGGCATCGACTTCGCCACCCGCGCGGAGCTGATCGCCAACGGCATGTCGGTCGAGGAGATCGGCACCTCGCTCGGCGCGGACTCGCTCTCGTACATCTCGCTCGACGGGATGATCGAGGCGACCACCATCCAGAAGCCCAACCTCTGCCGGGCCTGCTTCGACGGCGAGTACCCGATGGAGCTCCCGGACCCGGAGCTGCTCGGCAAGCAGCTCCTGGAGACCGAGCTGGCGGCGGGCCCCGCCGCCACCGCGGCCGCCGACGCGCTCCGCCGCCCGTAAGACCCCGCAGTACCGCAGTAACGACACGAAAGCTCTGAACCCCATGTCTCAGACCACCGGTGCCTCCTACGCGTCCGCGGGCGTCGACATCGAAGCGGGCGACCGCGCCGTCGAGCTCATGAAGGAGTGGGTGAAGAAGACCCAGCGCCCCGAGGTGCTCGGCGGCCTCGGCGGTTTCGCCGGCTACTTCGACGCCTCCGCCCTCAAGCGCTACGAGCGCCCGCTGCTCGCCTCCGCCACCGACGGTGTCGGTACCAAGGTCGACATCGCCCGCCAGCTGGGCGTGTACGACACCATCGGCCGTGACCTGGTCGCCATGGTCATGGACGACATCGTGGTCAGCGGCGCCGAGCCGCTGTTCATGACCGACTACATCTGCGTCGGCAAGGTGCACCCCGAGCGGGTCGCCGCCATCGTCAAGGGCATCGCCGAGGGCTGCGTCCTGGCCGGCTGCGCCCTGGTCGGCGGCGAGACCGCCGAGCACCCCGGCCTGCTCGGCCCGGACGACTTCGACGTCGCGGGCGCCGGCACGGGCGTCGTCGAGTACGACCGGCTGCTCGGCTCCGATCGCATCCGTACGGGTGACGCCGTGATCGCCATGGCGTCCTCCGGTCTTCACTCCAACGGGTACTCGCTCGTGCGGCACGTGGTCTTCGACCGCGCAGGCATGGCCCTCGACCAGCAGGTCGAGGAGTTCGGCCGGACCCTGGGCGAGGAGCTCCTGGAGCCCACCAGGATCTACTCCCTGGACTGCCTGGCGCTCACCCGCACCACCGAGGTGCACGCCTTCAGCCACATCACCGGCGGCGGCCTGGCCGCCAACCTGGCCCGGGTCATCCCGGACGCCCTGCACGCCGTCGTGGACCGCTCGACCTGGACCCCGGGCGCCGTCTTCGACCTGGTCGGCAAGGCCGGTCAGGTGGAGCGCCTGGAGCTGGAGAAGACCCTGAACATGGGCGTCGGCATGATGGCCGTGGTCCCCGCCGAGTCCGTGGACGCGGCCCTGACCACCCTGGCCGACCGCGGTGTCGACGCCTGGGTGGCCGGCGAGATCACCGAGCGCGGCGACAAGGCGACGGGCGCCGAGCTGATCGGCGACTACGCCAAGTAGCGAGGTAAGAGTCCTTACGGAAAAGGGGCCCCGCCAGGGGCCCCTTTCTTCGTTGACCGCCTGATCCCTCCGGGTCCGGTCGGGATCCGGTCGCGGACAGCGCAGAAACCCGGTCCGGTGACCCCGGACCGGGTTTCCATGTTCAGAAGGTCAAGCGCGACGCTGAGTGGACGCCGGACCGGACTCGTCGTCCTCGTCCTCGTCGTCCGTGTTGTAGAGATCCGCGTACTGCGCGTACGGGTCGTCTTCCTCGTCGTCGTCCTCGAACGGCTCGCCATTCGGCGGCTGGCTCGAAGTCGAAGCGCCCAGCTCGTTGGCCAGACGCGACAGGTCAGTCCCGCCGCTGCTGTACTTCAGCTGGCGGGCGACCTTGGTCTGCTTGGCCTTTGCCCGGCCGCGCCCCATGGCTCGACCCCCTCGGTGACGGGGCTCTCTGGCCCCAGAGTCTTGACACGCGTTCATGATCCGGAACGGACTCTCGAAAGAGAGACCGGTCCGTAGGGCTTCAACGGTACCTGTTTCCGTCGGTCTACGGTACGCCGCGCGCATCACATACCCCGGTACAGAACCATCGAGGTGCCCTGTCCTCGCTGGTCAATCGCGATTTTAACCTCTTCTTGAGGTCCGACCCGCCGAACGGCGTGAGCGAAGTCTCGCGAAAGTTCCGCGAATCGCCCACGCCGTTTGATCGATCAACGGGCCGGACCTGTCAAGGCGGCGCCGGGCTCAGGCCTGACGCGCCTCGGCCATGCGCTGCTCGGCGATCCGGTCGGCCGCGGCGGCCGGCGGAATTCCGTCGGACTTCGCACGTGCGAAGATCTCCAGGGTGGTGTCGAAGATCTTCGTGGCCTTGGCCTTGCAGCGGTCGAAGTCGAAGCCGTGCAGCTCGTCGGCGACCTGGATCACGCCACCGGCGTTGATCACGTAGTCGGGCGCGTAGAGGATGCCGCGCGCCTCCAGGTCCTTCTCGACACCCGGGTGGGCCAGCTGGTTGTTGGCCGCGCCGCAGACGATGCTCGCGGTGAGCACCGGGACGGTCTCGTCGTTGAGCGCGCCGCCCAGGGCGCAGGGGGCGTAGACGTCCAGGCCCTCGAGGCGGATCAGGGCGTCGGTGTCGGCGACCACGGTGACCTGCGGGAACTTCTCGGTGATCCGGCGCACCGACTCCTCGCGCACATCGGTGATCACGACCTCGGCGCCGTCGGCGATCAGGTGCTCGACCAGGTAGTGGCCGACCTTGCCGACACCCGCGACGCCGACCTTGCGGCCGCGCAGGGTGGGGTCGCCCCACACGTGCTGCGCGGAGGCGCGCATGCCCTGGAAGACGCCGAAGGCGGTGAGGACGGAGGAGTCGCCGGCGCCGCCGTTCTCGGGGGAGCGGCCGGTGGTCCACTGGTTGGTGCGGGCGACGACGTCCATGTCGACGACGTAGGTGCCGACGTCGCAGGCCGTGACGTAGCGGCCGCCGAGGGAGGCGACGAAGCGTCCGTAGGCGAGGAGCAGCTCCTCGCTCTTGATCTTCTCGGGGTCGCCGATGATGACGGCCTTGCCGCCGCCGTGGTCGAGGCCGGCCATGGCGTTCTTGTACGACATGCCGCGGGAGAGGTTGAGCGCGTCGGCGATCGCCTCGGCCTCGGTGGCGTACGGGTAGAAGCGGGTGCCGCCGAGGGCGGGGCCCAGAGCGGTGTTGTGGAGGGCGATGACGGCCTTGAGGCCCGTGGTGCGGTCCTGGCACAGCACGACTTGCTCGTGGCCGCCCTGCGCGGAGTGGAACAGGGTGTGCACTACGTCGGGCACGCCGGTCACATCGGTCACGGTGGTGACTCCCAAGTAAGAAGCGGCGGAAGGTCCCCCCTGTGGGTGGGGGTGGGACCAGGTCGCCATGAGGGTAAGTCCTACCTGGCCGTAGCAGGGGCGCAGTGCTGAGGATCACCCCCTCGCGGAGTACGCGCGTGGAAGGATTCGTGACATGTCGGTGCCCTCCTCGGTGTTGGTCCCCTATGCCGCCTATCTGCGCGTGTACGAGCCGCTGGCCGCGTTCGCCGAGCCGGAGCGGGGCCACTGGGCGCGCTACGCGTGCCGGCCGGACCCGCCGGGTGTGCAGGACGAACTGCGCCGTTCGCTCGCGGACCTGGTGCCGGTGCCGCCGGTCCCGGTGCCGGTGCACGAGAGCGCGGACGCGTTCGTGGCGGAGGTCGACGGGGTGGTCCTGGTGTGTCCGTGGCGGACGCGCCTGCGCGGCTGGCTGGCGATGGGCGAGCTGGTGGGCGGGACGCTGCCGGCGCCGGTCCTGGACGCGATGCTGCCGCCGGTGGTGCGGGCCCAGGCGACGGCGGACCACGAGCGGTGGCTGGAGCGGAACCCGGACGCGCGGCCGTGGATCCGGGGCGCGGTGTGGCGGGTGCCGGCGGCCTGGTTCGCGCTGTTCTCGGACGAGGAGCGGGAGTACGAGCCGGGCGGGGGCGGCGCCGCGGGGGAGCCGCCCGTACTGCGCTACCGCACGCCGATGGTGCAGGCGCGGCGGCGGCTCGCGCGGGCGCTGAAGGCGCTGCGCGAGGCGATCGCGGAGGGTCCGATGACGGAGAGCCTGGTCGACGTGGGGCGCTGGCTGGAGGAGTTCCATCCGCGGGCCCTGGTGGAGCTGGACTACGGCGGTCTGGTGCATGCGCTTCCGGCCGAGGCGCTGGACGCGGACCGCTCGGCGGCGGACGTGGCGGCCGGGATCGAGGCGCTGCGGGCGGGTGACGGGCCGGGCGCGCAGGCGGCCTACGGGCGGTTCGCCGAGCGCTGGAAGGCCGTGCACAACCTGCAGTTCGCCAATTGATCATCGACAGGACGTGTTCACCTGATGTAAATGATCTTCATCGCTGGACACCAGTTCGGGTCCTTGGTGTGCTCTTCTGGGGCCCTTGGTGCGGGTGGGGTGGGACGTAGGTCCCGATCCGGGCCTTTGGCTCAAGCGTGACGGACAGCACTTAACGCACCCTTGCGCCCATCGCCCACCCTCGTGCCAAAATAGGACAAGGAGTCCGGGGAGGGTTCCTTCCGTCCAAGTATGGGCGGAACGCTCGACATTGCACTCTATGGGGGGTCTGAGGACTCCTGATCGCTCTGTGACTGATCGTCACAGTGGCGTGACTGTCCGTTATGGCATGGTCCATCGACTTCCGCCGCTGATGAACACCTGCGAGGGCAATTCCATCGGTTTGGCCGACGTGGCTGGACGGATGGTGTAGTTGTAGTGCCGAGGACAAGCCGTTCGTCCTATAACCGACTCGACCCGCTTCCGCCATTTCGGGCAAGGCGGGTCAAGGTGCAGAATTTAGAGGAAAGAACCGAGATGGTTCGGTTCTCCCGAGGAGGCCGCTCATGACCGCTCGCACCCCTGATGCCGAGCCGCTGCTGACCCCTGCCGAGGTTGCCACCATGTTCCGCGTGGACCCGAAGACGGTCACTCGCTGGGCCAAGGCCGGCAAGCTCACGTCCATCCGCACCCTGGGTGGGCACCGCCGGTACCGCGAGGCCGAGGTCCGCGCCCTGCTGGCGGGCATTCCGCAGCAGCGCAGCGAGGCCTGAGGCGCCCGCGACACTCGCAGCACCCCGTAACACCCCGTAGTACCGGGCACTTCCGGGTCCCCCAATCCGGCCGCCCACCCCAAGCTCTGCCGACGCGCGACCTGCCCCAACAGGTTCCCCGTCATCGATCGCACTGGACTCCGCCGGGTCCGGTGCGATCTTTTTTATGTCCCGGTTCACCCGCGTAGACCAGGTGCAATTGCACATATTAAATCTGGGTCATGTAGGAGGGGTGTAAGTTCGGCCGTTCCGAAAACTGATTGAGTGACACCCGTCACATCGTCAAAGCCTTGCCCCTGGAACAGCCTTCCACTCGCAAGGGGCCCTCCATCGCGCCGATGGTCCCCCCTTGGAGGGACCTTGGTCCCTGGCTCCCGGGAACGCAAGAAGGCCCGCACCGATCGGTGCGGGCCTTCCTGTTTCTCTGCTGCGACTCTGACGGGACTTGAACCCGCGACCTCCACCTTGACAGGGTGGCGAGCTAACCAACTGCTCCACAGAGCCCTCGCAGCCGTTGAACCGTGGCTGCGAGGAAAAGAGTACAGCAGGTCAGGGGGTGCGGTCGAACCGGCTGCCGGACGGGCTGACGGGTCGTGTGCCGGGTGGCGTGACGGACGGGGCTAGCGCGCCGGCTGCGGCACGGCCGCGTCGATCGCCTTCACGATCCGCTTGTCCGACACCGGGTGCGCCGTGCCGAGCGCGTGCGCGAAATAGCTCACCCGCAGCTCCTCGATCATCCAGCGGATGTCCGTGACCGAGGACGGCACCGGGCGCCCCTTCGGGAGCTGTTCGAGCAGCCAGGCGTACTCGTCCAGCATCTCGTGCACCTTCTCCATCCGGGTGGTGTCCCGCTGCACGCCCGTCGGCATCTGCTGCAGCCGCCGGTCCGCCGCCACCAGGTAGCGCATCAGGTCCGGCAGCCGCTTCAGACCCGTACGGGTCACGAAACCGGCCGGCATCAGCCAGGAGAGCTGCGTGCGCACGTCCTGGAGGTTGCGGAGCAGGGCGGGGCTGTTCGTGGCCTTCAGGCGCCGCTCGCAGGCCTGCCAGGCCGCGAGCACCTGCTGGACCTGGCCCACCGTCCGTACGGTCAGCTCCACCAGATCGGCGCGCACCTTGTCGTACAGCTTCCGGAAGGACTCCTCGTCCCACACCGGGCCGCCGTGGTCCGCGATCAGCCGGTCGGCGGCGGCGGTGGCGCAGTCGTCGAAGAGGGCCTGGATCGAGCCGTGCGGGTTGGCCGAGAGGGCCAGCTTCTGCTGGTTGGTCAGCCGGTCCGAGGCGAACTTCGCCGGGTTCACCGGGATGTTCAGCATGATCAGCTTCCGGGTGCCCCGCCACATCGCCTGGGCCTGCTCCTCCTCGGTGTCGAAGAGCCGCACGGCGACGCTCTCGCCCTCGTCGACCAGGGCCGGGTACGCCTTGACCGGCTGCCCGCCCCGCTTGGTCTCGAAGACCCGGGTGAGCGTCCCGATCGTCCAGTCCTTCAGGCCCGTGCGCTCGAGCGAGGGGCCCGAGCCGTCCCGGCCGCCCGTGGCCGCCGCGGCGGCCTTGGACAGCGCCTGACGGGCCTTCGGGCGCAGCTTCAGCTTCAGCGCCTCCAGGTCCTTGTCCTCGGCCAGCTTGCGGCGCCGCTCGTCGACGATCCGGAAGGTGATCTTGAGGTGCTCGGGGACCTTCGCCCAGTCGAAGTCCTCGGCCGTCAGCGGCACGCCGACCATCCGCTGCAGCTCGCGCGCGAGCGCCGCCGTCAGCGGCTCCTGCACCGGTACGACCGTGTCGAGGAAGCGGCCGGCGAAGTTCGGGGCCGGGACGTAGTGGCGGCGGATCGGCTTCGGGAGGGAGCGGATGAGCTCCGTGACGACCTCTTCCCGCAGACCCGGGATCTGCCAGTCGAAGCCCTCGTCGGTGACCTGGTTGAGCACGTGGAGCGGTACGTGCACGGTCACGCCGTCCGCGTCCGCGCCCGGCTCGAACTGGTAGGTCACCCGGAACTTCAGCGCGCCCTGCCGCCACGAGTCCGGGTAGTCGGCCTTGGTGACCGCCCCCGCCTTCTCGTTGATCAGCATCTCGCGCTCGAAGTCCAGGAACTCCGGCTCCTCGTGGCGCTTGTGCTTCCACCACGAGTCGAAGTGGGCTCCGGACACGACGTGTTCGGGGACCCGCTTGTCGTAGAAGTCGAACAGCGTCTCGTCGTCGACGAGGATGTCCCGGCGCCGGGCGCGGTGCTCCAGCTCCTCGACCTCGGTGAGCAGCTTGCGGTTGTCGGCGAAGAACTTGTGGTGGGTGCGCCAGTCGCCCTCGACGAGCGCGTTGCGGATGAACAGCTCGCGGGAGACCTCGGGGTCGATCCGCCCGTAGTTCACCTTGCGGTCGGCGACGATCGGCACGCCGTACAGCGTGACCTTCTCGAAGGCCATGACCGCGGCCTGGTCCTTCTCCCAGTGCGGCTCGCTGTACGTCTTCTTCACCAGGTGCTGGGCCAGCGGCTCGACCCACTCGGGCTCGATCCGCGCGTTGACCCGGGCCCAGAGCCGCGAGGTCTCCACCAGCTCGGCGGACATGACCATCCGCGGGGCCTTCTTGAAGAGCGCGGAGCCGGGGAAGATCGCGAACTTGGCGTTGCGGGCGCCCAGGTACTCGTTGCGTCCGCCGCCGCCCTCGCGCCGGCCGTCCTTGGCGGCCTTGGCGGCGCCCTCCTTGGACTCCTTCACGTCCTTCAGACCGACGTGGGAGAGCAGACCGGAGAGCAGGGAGACGTGGATGGACTGCTCGGGCGCGTCCTCTTCGTTGAGGTGGATCCCCATCTGCTTGGCGACGGTCCGCAGCTGGGAGTAGATGTCCTGCCACTCGCGGATGCGCAGGAAGTTCAGGTACTCCTGCTTGCACATCCGGCGGAAGGAACTGGAGCCGCGTTCCTTCTGCTGCTCGCGGATGTAGCGCCAGAGGTTGAGGAAGGCGAGGAAGTCGCTGGTCTCGTCCTTGAAGCGGGCGTGCAGCTGGTCGGCCTGCGCCTGCTTCTCGGCCGGCCGCTCGCGCGGGTCCTGGATGGACAGCGCCGCCGCGATCACCATGACCTCTCGGACGCAGCCGTTCCGGTCGGCCTCCAGGACCATGCGGGCGAGCCGCGGGTCCACGGGCAGCTGGGACAGCTTGCGGCCGGTCTCGGTGAGCCGCTTGCGCGGATCCTTCTGCGCCGGGTCGAGGGCGTGCAGCTCCTGGAGGAGCTGGACGCCGTCCCGGATGTTGCGGTGGTCCGGCGGGTCGATGAAGGGGAACCTCTCGATGTCGCCGAGGCCGGCGGCGGTCATCTGGAGGATGACGGAGGCGAGGTTCGTGCGCAGGATCTCCGCGTCCGTGAACTCGGGGCGGGTGAGGAAGTCGTCCTCCGAGTACAGCCGGATGCAGATGCCGTCCGAAGTACGGCCGCAGCGGCCCTTGCGCTGGTTGGCGCTGGCCTGGCTGACCGGCTCGATGGGCAGCCGCTGCACCTTGGTGCGGTGCGAGTAGCGCGAGATGCGCGCGGTGCCCGGGTCGATCACGTACTTGATGCCGGGGACGGTGAGCGAGGTCTCCGCGACGTTCGTCGCGAGCACGATCCGGCGGCCGGAGTGCGCCTGGAAGACCCGGTGCTGCTCGGCGTGCGAGAGCCGGGCGTACAGCGGCAGGATCTCCGTGTTGAAGAGCTTCTTCTTGGTCAGCGCGTCCGCCGTGTCGCGGATCTCGCGCTCGCCGGAGAGGAAGACCAGGACGTCGCCGGGCCCTTCCTTCTGCAGCTCGTCGACGGCGTCGCAGATCGCGGTGATCTGGTCCCGGTCCGCCTCGTCGCTGTCCTCCTCCAGGAGGGGGCGGTAGCGGACCTCGACCGGGTACGTGCGTCCGCTGACCTCGACGATCGGCGCGTCCCCGAAGTGACGGGAGAAGCGCTCCGGGTCGATGGTCGCGGAGGTGATGACGACCTTGAGGTCGGGGCGCTTCGGCAGCAGCTGGGCCAGATAGCCGAGCAGGAAGTCGATGTTGAGGGACCGCTCGTGGGCCTCGTCGATGATGATCGTGTCGTAGGCGCGCAGCTCGCGGTCCGTCTGGATCTCGGCGAGCAGGATGCCGTCCGTCATCAGCTTCACGAAGGTCGCGTCGGGGTTCACCTGGTCGGTGAACCGGACCTTCCAGCCGACCGCCTCGCCGAGCGGGGTCTTCAGCTCCTCGGCCACGCGCTCGGCGACCGTGCGGGCGGCGATCCGGCGGGGCTGGGTGTGCCCGATCATGCCCCGGACGCCCCGGCCGAGCTCCAGACAGATCTTCGGGATCTGCGTGGTCTTTCCGGAGCCGGTCTCACCGGCGACGATCACGACCTGGTGGTCGCGTATCGCCTCGGCGATCTCGTCCTTCTTCTGCGAGACCGGGAGCTGTTCGGGGTACGTGACCGCGGGCACGCGGGAGGCGCGCCCGTCGGCGCGCTCCTTGGCCTTGGCCGCCTCGACGGCGATCTCGTCCAGGACGGCCTCACGGGCCTCGGGCTTGCGGATGCGGCGGGCGCCTTCGAGACGGCGGCCGAGCCGGTGCGAGTCCCGCAGCGAGACCTCGGCCAGGACGGTCTGGAGGGCGGCGAAGGAAGTAGACATACGGAACCCAGGATCGCACCTGCCGCTGAGAAGCGGCGAACCGATTTACGAGGGCTGCGCCACGCCTCTGCGTAGTATTTCGGACACACCGCCCAGCACCCTCCCGAAAGGTTTCCTCATGCCCCGCACCCCGGTCCTGCGCGCCCTTGCGGCGTTCGCGGCGCTGGCGGGGCTGGTGCTCGGTCTTGCGGTGTGCGGGGCGGCGCCGGACCCCGTACAGACGGTGGCCGTGGCCTCCGTGGCCTCCGTGGGCCCTGCCGCTCCCGGCTGCGGCGAGAGCCACGGTGCCGAGGAAGGGGCCGCCGCCCCCGCCGTACCGCCGCGTGGGCACGCCTTCGGCGAGCTGCTGCCGGCGCTCGCGGAGGAGCGGATGCCGTGCGGTGGCTGGGGCGCGGACCAGGAGGTCATGGACGTACGGGCGGGGCGGGCGCCGCCGGAGCTCGTACCGCCGTCGCCGGTGGAGCTGTCGATCCTGAGGGTCTAGACGGGCGTCTCTCCTCGCCGTCCGTCCTTTCTCTCCCGTCTCAGGAGCGCTTCAGCATGCCCAAGTCCAAGCCCAACAGGTCCAGGCCCGTCGTGATCATCAGTGGTGTCGTCCTCGCCGCCACGCTGCTCGGTCTCGCCTCGTACGCGGCCACCGCGCCGTCCTCGCCCTCCGGGTCGTCCGGGTCCTCCGTCGCCGAGGTGTCCGCCGACCCGGCCGACGGCGTCTACCCCGAGCTGGAGGCGTACGCCCGCCGTGACGCCGCCGACAGGCTCGCCCTGGGCCGGGCCGACGCGCCGGTGGTTCTCATCGAGTACGCCGACTTCAAGTGCGGCTTCTGCGGGAAGTTCGCCCGCGACACCGAGCCCGCGCTGGTGAGGAAGTACGTCGACGCGGGCACCCTGCGCATCGAGTGGCGCAACTTCCCGATCTTCGGCGAGGAGTCGGAGGCGGCGGCCCGCGCTTCCTGGGCGGCGGGGCAGCAGGGCCGGTTCTGGGAGTTCCACAAGGCGGCGTACGCGCCGGGCGCCAAGGAGAAGGGCTTCGGCAAGGAGCGCCTGACCGCCCTCGCGAAGGAGGCCGGGGTCGCGGACCTCGCGCGCTTCGCCCGGGACGCGGACGGGCAGGCGGCCCGCGAGGCGGTGCGCAAGGACCAGGAGCAGGGCTACTCGATCGGCGCAGCCTCGACCCCGTCCTTCCTCGTCAACGGCCGCCCGATCGCCGGAGCCCAGCCCATGGAGACCTTCACGCAGGCGATCGAGGCGGCGGTGAAGTCGGCGACGTCGGCACAGTCGGCGAAGCCGACGGCGTCGGCACAGTCGGCCGGCGCGGAGGACAAGCGGTGACCTCCGGCATCGGCTACTTCGCCGCCTTCCTCGGCGGGCTGCTCGCCCTGCTCAGCCCGTGCAGCGCCCTGCTGCTGCCCGCCTTCTTCGCCTACTCCATGGAGACCCGCGCCAAGCTGGTGGCCCGGACCGGGATCTTCTACGCGGGCCTGGCCACCACCCTCGTCCCGCTCGGCGCGGCCGGCTCCTTCGCCGGCCGCCTCTTCTACGGCCACCGCGACCTGCTGGTGGCCGTGGGCGGCTGGACGATCGTGGCCCTCGGCGTGCTCCAGATCCTCGGGCTCGGCTTCGCGTCCCGCCGGATGAGCGAGGTCAGCGGCCGGATCCGTCCCACCACCGCCCTCTCCGTCTACGCCCTGGGCCTCGTCTACGGCCTCGCCGGCTTCTGCGCGGGCCCCATCCTCGGCAGCGTCCTGACCGTGGCGGCGCTCGGCGGCAGCCCGGTCTACGGCGGGCTGCTGCTCGCCGTGTACGCCCTCGGCATGGCCGTCCCGCTGTTCGTGCTCGCCCTGCTCTGGGAGCGTTACGAGCTGGGCCGGCGGCGCTGGCTGCGCGGCCGCCCGATCCGTATCGGCCGCTTCGAGGCCCACTCGACCTCGCTGCTCTCGGGCTTCTTCTTCATCGCCCTCGGCACCCTCTTCCTGGTCTTCGACGGCACCACCGCCCTGCCCGGGCTGCTGTCGGTCGACGACTCCTTCGCGGTGGAGGAGCGCGTCTCCTCCCTCGGCCGCGCGATCCCCGACTGGGCCCTGCTCGTGGCCGTGGTCGCGGTGGTGGCGGGCGCGCTCGCGTGGCGCGCCGCGCGGCGGGGGAAGCGGGAGGAGGCCTGAGGGGAACGAAGAAGGCCCCGTTCGTGAGAACGGGGCCTTCCGGTTGTGGCTGGGGCCGGGGTCGAACCGGCGACCTATCGCTTTTCAGGCGATCGCTCGTACCAACTGAGCTACCCAGCCACGAGATCGTTTCCGATCTCAGCGACTCTGACGGGACTTGAACCCGCGACCTCCACCTTGACAGGGTGGCGAGCTAACCAACTGCTCCACAGAGCCTTGCTTGTGTGCGATCACTAGTCTCGCACACGGTAATGCGTGCCCCCAACGGGATTCGAACCCGTGCTACCGCCTTGAAAGGGCGGCGTCCTGGGCCACTAGACGATGAGGGCTAGAGGCTCACCTGCGCGCTTCTCAGCGCGTCGGGGACGTGAGAAGCATATGGGATGGCGGCCGCTATCGCCAAAACGGTTTCTGCCCCGCAAGCGGGAGGCGCCCCCGGGCGGGGGACGGCGGGGGAGAATGGGCGCGTGCTGGAGATGACGCGCGAGGAGTTCGAGGAGCTCGTCGCCGAAGCCCTGGACCGGATCCCGCCCGAACTGACGCGGCTGATGGACAACGTCGCCGTGTTCGTCGAGGACGAGCCCTCGCCGGACGACCCCGAGCTGCTCGGGCTCTACGAGGGGACGCCGCTGACCGACCGGGGCGAGTGGTACGCCGGGGTGCTCCCCGACCGGATCACCGTCTACCGGGGTCCCACGCTGCGCATGTGCGAGTCGCGCGAGGACGTCGTCGCGGAGACGGAGATCACCGTCGTCCACGAGATCGCCCACCACTTCGGCATCGACGACGAGCGGCTGCACGCGCTCGGCTACGGCTGAGCCGGGACGGGCGGGGTCGCCCGGGGCGCGTCGGCGTCGCCCGGGGTGGGCGGCGTCGCCCGGGGTGGGCGGCGTCGCCCGAGGTGGCCGGGGTCGCCCGGGGCGGGCGGGGGTGAGAGGGCGTGCCTTTCGGGCGTGTCCCTTGTGGCGCCCAGGGAGTTGGGCAGGGCAACGCGTTCGACCAGCGTCCCGTTCCTGCCTGCCCGTCATGTCCTGGAGGTGCCTCCGTGCGCCATTTGCCCACCCCTGTGCGATGGGCCGCCACCGCGTTGGCGGTCGCCGCCTGCGCGGGCCTGAGCGGCTGTATGAGTGTGAGCGACGACGGGGCGAAGCCGGCGCCCAGCACGTCCGCGGGCAAGCGGGGCGAGGCGGCCGGGACCGCGGCCGACGGCGGGCTGTCCGGCGGTCACAGCGGGAGCGGATACGACCGTACGGGCCGTACCGGCCCCGACCCGGACGGCGAGGGCGAGGAGACGCCGGTGCCGAGCGGCTCGCCGAGCGCGTCGGCCACGCCGTCCGGCACGCCGGACGCGGAGGGTCCCGGCAAGGGGCCGAAGCCGCAGCGGCCGCCGGGCGGGCCGGACGGTTCCGGCGCGGGTCCGGGAGGAGCCGGGGTGCCGGGCGGGGAGACCCCGCCGCCGGTGGACCCGACGCCCACGCCGACCCAGGAGCCGACCCCGGAGCCCACGCAGGAGCCGACGCCCGAGCCGACCGTCTCCGAGACGCCGACCACGACGCCCGGCGCGGACACCCATCTGGGTGCCATGAGGGCGGCCGACGGGCCCGGAAGGGCCCGGGAGCCGGAGGCATCGCCGCAGGCCGGGCCGGTGTGACGGGGGTCGGTTTGCCTTGGGTGGGGGAGAGTGCGTATGGTGGTAGATCGTTTGATCCCATTTGCCCGGCGCCAAGACCGAAGAGCGCCGTGACTGGCGCGTACTCTCCCTTGCCGTGGCTGACCGCATTGAGGCGGTCCGTAGTGCGAAACACGGAGTTGACGGGCGCGTGCCGAGACTCCGGAAGGTTTCGCATTTCGCATGTCCATTTTTTCTGATCACGCCGTCATGCCCGAGAACGACGAGATCGTCGACGCGGCCGTCGAGATCGACCTCGACGCCGAGCTCGATGTCGACGCCGAGCTCGACGCCGACGTCGAGGCCGACGTGACCGCCGCCGACGAGGCCGCCGACGAGACTCCCGAGGTCCCGGAGATCACCTTCGGTGACCTGGGTCTCCCCGAGGGCGTCGTGCGCAAGCTCGCCCAGAACGGCGTGACCACGCCCTTCCCGATCCAGGCCGCGACCATCCCGGACGCCCTGGCCGGCAAGGACATCCTCGGCCGCGGCCGTACCGGCTCCGGCAAGACCCTCTCCTTCGGCCTCCCGCTGCTCGCCACCCTGGCCGGCGGCCAGACCGAGAAGAAGAAGCCCCGCGGCGTCATCCTCACCCCGACCCGTGAGCTCGCGATGCAGGTCGCGGACGCCCTCCAGCCGTACGGCGACGTCCTCGGCCTCCGTATGAAGGTCGTCTGCGGCGGTACGTCGATGGGCAACCAGATCTACGCCCTGGAGCGCGGCGTCGACATCCTCGTCGCCACCCCGGGCCGACTGCGCGACATCATCAACCGCGGCGCCTGCTCCCTGGAGCAGGTCCAGGTCGCCGTCCTCGACGAGGCCGACCAGATGGCCGACCTGGGCTTCCTGCCCGAGGTCACCGAGCTGCTCGACCAGGTCCCGGCCGGCGGTCAGCGTCTCCTCTTCTCCGCCACCCTGGAGAACGAGATCGACAGCCTGGTCAAGCGCTACCTGGTGAACCCGGTCACCCACGAGGTCGACCCGTCCGCCGGTGCCGTCACGACGATGACCCACCACGTCCTGGTCGTGAAGCCGAAGGACAAGGCCCCGGTCACCGCCGCGATCGCCGCCCGCAAGGGCCGCACCATCATCTTCGTCCGCACCCAGCTGGGCGCCGACCGCGTCGCCGAGCAGCTGCGCGACGCCGGTGTGAAGGCCGACGCGCTGCACGGCGGCATGACCCAGGGCGCGCGTACCCGCACCCTGGCCGACTTCAAGGACGGTTACGTCAACGTCCTCGTCGCCACCGACGTCGCCGCCCGCGGTATCCACGTCGACGGCATCGACCTGGTCCTCAACGTGGACCCGGCCGGCGACCACAAGGACTACCTGCACCGCTCGGGCCGCACCGCCCGCGCCGGCCGCTCCGGTGTCGTGGTCTCCCTGGCCCTGCCGCACCAGCGCCGCCAGATCTTCCGTCTGATGGAGGACGCGGGCGTCGACGCCTCGCGCCACATCGTCGGTGGCGCCGGCGCCTTCGACCCCGAGGTCGCCGAGATCACCGGCGCCCGTTCGCTGACCGAGGTCCAGGCCGACTCCGCGAACAACGCCGCCAAGCAGGCCGAGCGCGAGGTCGCCGACCTGACGAAGCAGCTGGAGCGCCTGCAGCGCCGCGCCGTCGAGCTCCGCGAGGAGGCCGACCGCCTGGTGGCCCGCGCCGCCCGCGAGCGCGGCGAGGACCCGGACGCCGCCGTCGCCGAGGTGACCGAGGCCGCCGAGGCCGAGCTCGCCGCGGCCGCTGCCGCCGCCGAGGCCGAGCGGGCCCGCCAGGAGCGCCGCGACGCGGAGCGCCGTGAGGAGCGTCGCGACGACCGTCCGTCGTTCAACCGCGACCGCCGCGACAACGACCGTCCGTCGTTCCGCCGTGACGACCGTCGGGACGAGCGCCCGTCGTTCAACCGCGACCGCCGGGACGACCGCCGGGACAACGAGCGTCGTGACGACCGCGGTGGCTTCCGCCGCGACAACGACCGTCCGTCGTTCCGCCGTGACGACCGTCGGGACGAGCGCCCGTCGTTCAACCGCGACCGCCGGGACGACCGCCGGGACAACGAGCGTCGTGACGACCGTGGCGGCTTCCGCCGGGACAACGAGCGCCCGTCGTTCAACCGCGACCGCCGTGACGACCGCCGGGACAACGACCGTCCGTCGTTCCGCCGCGAGGAGCGCCGCGACTTCGACCGTCGTGACGACCGTGGCGGCTTCCGCCGCGACGACCGCCCCGCCGGCGGCCACCGTGGCAGCGACCGCCCCTTCAACCGCGACCGTCGGGACGAGCGCCCGTCCTTCAACCGCGACCGCCGCGACGAGCGCCCCTTCGGCCGCCGCGACGACCACCGTCGTGACGACCGCGGTGGCTTCCGCCGCGACGACAAGCCGCGCTGGAAGCGCAACGGCTGACGCCTCGTAGCCCACGCCCGAACGCCCGCATCCCCTGCCAAGGGGGGTGCGGGCGTTCCGCACTTCCGACACCGCACCGCGCCCCGCGGCCGATACCCGATCGGTTTGCAGGGCGTATCGGGCTATGCTGCTCGGGTGTGCTTGTCCACGGGCCGTTAGCTCAATTGGCAGAGCAGTGGACTTTTAATCCATTGGTTGTGGGTTCGAGTCCCACACGGCCTACCCGTGAGCCCCCTGTGTCGGTCCGTCAGACCGGCAGCAGGGGGCTTCTGCGTTCCACCGACGGGTGAGCGCTCACCCGTCGGCGGGGGAGGCTCAGCGCACGCCCAGGGCCGCGAGGCGTTCCGGGTCCGCCACGATGTCGATGCGGATGATGCGGTCCTCGACGATCGTGAAGGCCATGAGGCCGATCGGGGCGCCGTTCGCCAGGGAGACCAGGCCGGCGGCGCCGTTGACGGTGACCGGGCGGGCGGAGTGGCGGAACTTGGAGAAGGTGAGGGCCTGGGCGGTGACCGCCTCGGCGCCGCGGATCAGCTTGGAGGCGGCGGCGGTCAGGACGCCGCCGTCGACGCGCAGGACCACGTCCGGGTCGAGGACGGTGAGCAGGCCCTCGAAGTCGCCGGCCTGGGAGGCGGCGAGGAAGGCGTTCACGACCTCGCGCTGCCGGGTCGCGTCGGGCGCCGGTGCCGGGGTGGCGCCCTGGACGCGGCGGCGGGCGCGGCTGGCGAGCTGGCGGGTGGCGGCCGGGGTGCGGTCGACGATGGGTGCGATCTCTTCGAAGGACACCGCGAACATGTCGTGCAGGACGAAGGCGAGGCGCTCGGCCGGGGCCAGTGTCTCCAGGACGACGAGCAGCGCGAGCCCGACCGAGTCCGCGAGCAGCGCCTCCTGCTCGGGGTCGGCGGTGCCCTCCTCCCGTACGACCGGGTCGGGGACGTAGTACTCGAGCGGGTCCTCGCGCCGGGCGGCGCGCGAGCGCAGCAGGTCCAGGCAGACCCGGCCGACGACGGTGGTCAGCCAGCCGCTGAGGTTGCGCACCTCGCTCACGTCGGAGCGGCTGAGCCTGAACCAGGCCTCCTGGACGGCGTCCTCCGCCTCGCTGAGCGAGCCGAGCATCCGGTACGCGACCGCCCGCAGATGCCCGCGGTCGGTCTCGAACCGTGCCGCCAGCCCCTCCTGATCCAGGTCTTTGTCCGTCACCAGCGCTTCCCCTTCGTCGTGGTCCACACCGACATGACGGACCAGCGTCCGGGAATGTGACGGGTTCCGGGCCGTGCGACACGAGAAACGTGAGATCCGCGCCGCACATCGCCGAACACCCGGGAATCCCCGGCCGAGGCCCCCGACCGCCGTGGATGGTCCCTTCAGAACGATGATCACCGTCCCTAGATTGATGACCATGACGACGACATCGCCCCAGGTCAACCCCGTGAGCCCGGTCAACCCCGGCAACCCGGTCAACCCCGGCAACCCCGTGCTCCGGACGCCGCCGGCCTCCCCGGCCGCCGCCGCTGCCTACTTCTCCGCCAGTCTCGCCTTCCACGCCGACGTCTCCGACGTGGCCGCCGCCCTCGCCGACGCCCGCGCCACCGGCGGCGACCCCGGCTTCGTCGTCCTCGACTCCCGCTCCACCGCCTCCTGGGACCAGGGCCACGTGCCCGGCGCCGTCCATCTGCCGACCGCGCTCATCGCCGAGCAGGCCGAGCAACTCCTCGACAAGGACGTCCCTGTCGTCACGTACTGCTGGGGCCCCGGCTGCAACGGCGCCACGCGCGCCGCGCTCGCCCTCGCCGAGCTCGGTTTCCGGGTGAAGGAGATGCTGGGCGGCTTCGAGTACTGGGTGCGCGAGGGCTTCGCGTACGAGACCTGGGAAGGCCCCGCCCAGCAGACCGCGGACCCGCTGACGGCACCGGTCGACGCCGAGGACTGCGGCTGCTGAGAGCGGCGGCCGAGGACGGCTGCTGAGAGGGCTGCGGATATGGATTTCCGATCTGGGGTGACCATGCCGTAAGGTGGTGTTCACCGACGCGGGGTGGAGCAGCTCGGTAGCTCGCTGGGCTCATAACCCAGAGGTCGCAGGTTCAAATCCTGTCCCCGCTACTCAGTAGCACGAAGGCCCGGATCCGGATGACGGATCCGGGCTTTCGTCGTTCTCCGAGGACTTCCAGCGGGCGCGTCCGAAGTAAACGGTGGCCAAAACCGCGCCTGTCCTTTTGCGGATCGGCGAGCGCGCCACGTAGCCTCGCGCACACCATGAGTGACCGACGAGTGACAGTGTGCGAAGCAGGACGGCGGGCCCCCGCCCTCCTGCTGCTCTTCGCGCTCTTCGCGCTGGTCGCGGGCGTGTGTCACGGCGCCCACGGGCACTCCCTGCCGCTCGCCGGCGGCCCCTCCGGCGCCGGCGTCACCGCCGCCACCGCGCCCGAGCTGCCGCACGGCTGCGAGCGGCCCGGCGGGGGCTGGTCCTTCGACGCCCATCTGCCCGCGCAGTCCACCGGGACCCCGTTGTCGGCGCCGGACGCCGCGGGCGCCGTCCTCCTCGCGTACGACGAGGTGTTCCCCGAGGCCCCGCACACGCGCTGCGTCCGCGGGCGGGCCGGGCCCGGCCCCGCGCCGGGCGGTCTGCTCATCGCCCTCGGAGTGAACCGGAACTGAGCCGGGTCGCGCACCACCGCGACCTCGGCTTCTTCCGTACGCCCGCGCACGCGCGGGACGACCTCACCCCTAGGGACGCAACCCCCATGACGCACCCCGCCAACCTCCTCTCCGTCGCCGGTCAGACCGTCGGCAACACCCCCGTGCTGTGGATGGACGACGGCTACTGGGCCAAGCTCGAAGGCTTCAACTTCGGCGGCATCAAGGACCGCGCCGCGCTCCACATGGTCGAGGCGGCCCGCCGCCGCGGCGAGCTGCGGCCCGGCGCGCCGATCGTCGAGTCCACCTCAGGGACGCTCGGGCTCGGCCTCGCGCTCGCCGGGATCCTGCACGGGCACCCCGTGCACGTCGTCACCGACCCCGGGCTCGAACCGATCGTGGAGCGGATGCTGACCGCCCACGGCGCCCATGTCCACGTCGTGCCGGAGCCCAGCCCGCACGGCGGCTGGCAGCAGGCCCGGATGGACCGGGTGGCCGAGCTGCTGCTCGCCCTCCCCGAGGCCTGGTGGCCCAACCAGTACGGGAACCCCGACAACCCCGAGGCGTACGCCGGACTCGCCGCCGAGCTCTCCGGGCAGCTCGACCGGATCGACGTGCTGGTCTGCGCCGTCGGCACCGGCGGCCACTCGGCGGGCATCTCCCGTGCGCTGCGCGCCGGTTCCAGCCCCGCCCTGGAGCTCGTCGGGGTCGACTCGATCGCCTCGACCGTCTTCGGACTGCCGGCCGGACCCCGCCTGATGCGCGGCCTCGGCTCCTCCATCCACCCGGGCAACGTGGACCACGGCGCCTTCGACGAGGTGCACTGGGTGGGTCCGGCCGAGGCGGTACGGGCGGCCCGCCGACTGGCCGCCCGGCAGTTCGCGACCGGCGGCTGGAGCGTCGGCGCGGTCGCGCTGGTGGCCGGCTGGCTGGCCCGTACCCGCCCGCGCGGCACCCGGATCGCCGCCGTCTTCCCCGACGGGCCGCAGCGCTACTTCGACACCGTCTTCAACGACGAGTACTGCGCGGCGCACGGACTGCTCGACGGTCCCGTACGGGACGAGCCGGCCGTCTTCGCCGAGGGCGAGCCGGTCAGCGGCTGGACCCGGCGGGCGCTGAAGCGCGCGGAGCCGGTCCGTTGAGCGCGCCGACGGACAGCGCCTCGGCCGAGCCCGCGCAGGGCGGGACCCAGGGCGGAACCAAGGGCGGGACCAAGGGCGGGACCAAGGGCGGGATCTGGAAGCAGACGCGCACCTTCGACCCGGCCGTGCGGCTGCTCTTCCTCAACCAGCTCACCATCAACCTCGGCTTCTACATGCTGATGCCGTACCTGGCCGCCCATCTGGCCGACGGACTCGGCATGGCGGCCTGGGCGGTCGGGCTCGTGCTCGGCGCGCGGAACCTGTCCCAGCAGGGCATGTTCCTGGTCGGCGGCGCGCTCGCCGACCGGCTCGGCTTCAAGCCGCTGATCGTGGCCGGGTGCGCGCTGCGGACGATCGGTTTCGGCGCGCTCGCCTTCGCGCAGTCGCTGCCGACGCTGATCGCCGCCTCGCTGGCGACCGGCCTGGCCGGGGCGCTGTTCAACCCGGCGGTGCGGGCCTATCTGGCGGCGGAGGCCGGGGAGGAGCGGCGCGTCCAGGCGTTCGCCCTGTTCAACGCGTACTACCAGGCGGGCATTCTGCTCGGCCCGCTCGCCGGGGTGGCCCTGACAGGGGTGTCGTTCCGGCTGACCTGCGTGGTGGCGGCGCTGCTGTTCGCCGCGCTCACCGCCGTACAGCTGCGGCATCTGCCCGTACGCGGGAAGACCCCGGAGGCCCCTCAGGGGGAGGCCCTTCAGGGGGAGGCGCGCGGGCAGTTCCGCACGGTGCTGGCGAACCGCACCTTCTGGCTGTTCTCGCTGGCGATGACCGGCTCGTACGTGCTGTCCTTCCAGGTCTATCTGGCGCTGCCGCTGGCCGCGGACGGCACGGCGGCGACCACCGCGCTGTTCGTGGTCTCGGCCCTGGTGGCGCTGGCCGGGCAGCTGCGGATCACCGCCTGGTGCCGGGCGCGGCTCTCGCGGGAGCGGTGTCTGGTGCTCGGTCTGGGGCTGATGGGGGCGGCGTTCCTGGTGCCGGCCGCGCTCGGGCGCCCGCTCGCGGCGCTGCTGCTGTGCGCGGCGCTGCTCGCCGTGGCGAACGCCGTGCTCTACCCGTACGAGATGGACACCGTGGTCGCGCTGTCCCGGGGGCGCTGGGTGGCCACCCACTACGGGCTCTACAACACGGTCTGCGGGATCGGCATCACCCTGGGGAACCTGGGGACGGGCGTGCTGCTCGACGCGACCGGCTGGTCGGCGGCGCCGTGGCTGGTGCTGTGCGCGGTCGGGCTCGGCTGCGCGGCGGCGATGGCGGCGCTCGCCCGGGGCGGGCGGCTCGCGGAGCGTCCCGCCGTACGCCAGTCGGCCGAGGAGGAGTCGCCGACCCCTACGGGCTGACGGACCCTGGGGTGGTCCCGGTGCTGTCCCTGGCCGGGCGCACCAAGGTCCAGGGAGAGCACAGGTGGCGCGAGCAGCGGGAGCGCCGGGCGGGCCCCGGGGCGGGCCGGGGGGCGACGACCCCGGCTCGTACCGCGGCGCCCGGCGCTTCCTCCGGGCGCTGCCGCCGTTGATCCTCTGCACCGGGGTCGCCCTGGACCTGGCGAGTCCGCCCACGTACTCGGCGGCACCGATGCTCGCCGCGGCGCCGCTGATCGCGGCCCCCTTCTTCTCCACCCTGATCACCCTGATCACCGGCGTCGCCGCCGTCCTCGCGAGCGTCGGTCTGCTCTTCTACAACAGGACGGCCGACCAGATCCCCGCGCTCACCGGGACGCTGACGGTTCTCACGGTCTCGGCGCTCGCCGTGCTCATCAACCGGGTGGTGCGGCGCAGCGGGGAACGGCTGGCCTCGGCCCGGGTGATCGCCGAGACGGCGCAGAAGGCCGTGCTGCCGGCGCCGGCCGAGCGGATCGGCGGGCTGCAGATCGCGGCGCGGTACGAGGCGGCGCAGGCGGACGCGTTCATCGGCGGCGATCTGTTCGCGGTCCAGGACACGCCCTTCGGGGTACGTCTGGTGGTCGGCGACGTACGGGGCAAGGGGCTCGACGCGGTCGAGGCGGTGGCGGTGGTCATCGGCGCCTTCCGGGAGGCGGCCGAGCACGAGGCGACCCTGGAGGGGGTGGCGGAGCGGCTCGAACGGGCGCTGGCCCGGGAGGGCACGCGGCGGACCGGGCTCGATGCCTTCGAGGGGTTCACGACGGCGGTGCTGGCCGAGATCCCGGGCGGTGACCGGGTCGTACGGGTGGTGAACCGCGGGCATCCGGAGCCGCTGCTGCTGCACGTGGACGGCGGCGTCGAGCCGTTGCTGCCGAGCGAGGCCGCACTGCCGCTGGGCATGGGGGAGTTGGCGGTCTGGCCGGACCGGGTGGACGTGACCCCGTACCCGCCGGGCGCGACGCTGCTCTTCTACACGGACGGTCTGTCGGAGGCGCGGGACGCGGCGGGCGCGTTCTACGACCCGAAGGAGCGGCTCGCGGGGCGGATCTTCCCCGGGCCGGAGGAACTGCTCGACGCGCTGGTGGCGGACGTGCGGCGGCACACGGGCGGGGACACGACGGACGACATGGCGCTGCTCGCGGTGAGCCGCCCGGCGGCGGGCCAGCCGGAACGGCGCCGGACGATGCCGGTGGTGCCGGGCGACGACGGGTGATGCGGGGCGACGACGGGTGATGCGGGGCGACGGCAGGGTGATGCGGGGCGACGGCAGGGTGATGACGGGGTGATGACGGGGTGTAGCCGAAGGGTCTCCCTCCGATAACAATTGACGTGGCGTCAGATTCCTCGTGCGAACGGCTGTGTTTCTGAAGGGCGTTCAACTCGGGCGATTCCCTCCCAATCCAGCTAATGATCAAGAGGAACAGCTTGGAATCGGAGGGTCGCGTCTATTAACGTTCGATAACGCAGCGCGGTCGTCCCAGCCGTCGCAAGAGACGGCACCGTGCGCGTGCGCCGAATTCCGCAAGGGAACCGGGGAACCACCACTTGGGGTGAATCGGGCCCCACCGCACTCGTGCGGCAGGCCCGTAGGAGACCTTCCTGCTCCGAACCCGTCAGCTAACCCGGTAGGCGAGAAGGAAGGAAAGGAGAGCGCCTCCGTGGCGTCCAACACCCCTGCTCCGCAAACCCCCTTCGCCTCCTACGACGCCGCCGGCCAGGTGGGCGCCCTGGACGGGGGCACGGAGGAGTGGAACCCCACCGAGGACTCCCTGCGGGCGCAGAACCGCTCCGGCGGACGCCACCGTGTCGTCAAGCAGCGCTCCAACTTCGCGCGTTCCTCCACCGTGCTCGGCGTCGGTGTCATCGCCGCCGTCGGTGCCGGCGGCCTGGCCACCGCGCAGCAGAAGCCCCCGGTCTCGATAGCGCTCCCGGACGTCGACCTGCCCGACGCCTCGGACCTGCCCGGCGTCGGCGAGCTGATCGGCTCCGACGACGACAAGACCTCCGACACCGCGGGCAACGCCACCCAGCCGCTCACCGCGCTGACCTACACCACCAGCGAGACCGCCCCGCAGGGCGCCGGCGGCGAGGAGGCCGGGACGCAGACGGCGACCGCCGACGCCGGCGAGGCGCTCCGCGCCCGCATCCTCCAGCAGGCCGAGCAGCAGCAGGCCGCCGCCGACGCCGCCGAGAAGGAGGCCGCGGAGAAGCTCGCGGCCGAGAAGGCGGCGGCGGAGGCCCAGGCCAAGGCCGACGCGGCGGAGAAGGCGGCCGCCGAGGCGAAGCGGAAGGCCGAGGAGGAGGCCGCGGCGAAGGCCGAGGCCGAGCGCCTGGCCAAGCTCGCCGCCAGCTACGCGCTGCCGACCTCCTCGTACACGATCACCTCCACCTACGGCCAGGCCGGCTCCATGTGGTCCTCCGGCTACCACACCGGTCTGGACTTCGCCGCCCCCACCGGCACCCCGGTCAAGGCGGTCCACGGCGCCACCGTGAAGTCGGCCGGCTGGTCCGGCGCCTACGGCTACCGGATCGTCCTGGAGCTCGAGGACGGCACCGAGATCTGGTACTGCCACCTCTCCTCCATGACCGTCGGCGTCGGCCAGTCCGTCGGTACCGGCGAGACCATCGGCCGCGTCGGCGCTACCGGCAACGTCACGGGCCCCCACCTCCACCTGGAGGTGCACACCCCGTCCGGCGACGGCATCGACCCGGCGGCCTGGCTGCGCGACAAGGGCCTGTCCGTCTGAGGGCCGGTCTCTCCGGGGGCCGGTCTCTCTGAGGGACAGCGGCGCGGAATACCGGTGGCGGCCCGCGGAGTTGATCTCCATATGAGCTCTCTGCGCCGCCTCGGCACCTCCGACCTGCACGTCTTCCCGCTCGCCCTCGGCGGCAACGTCTTCGGCTGGAGCGCCGACGAGGCGCAGTCCTTCGCCGTGCTCGACGCCTACGCCGCCGCCGGCGGCAACTTCGTCGACACCGCCGACGTCTACTCGGCCTGGGCCGAGGGCAACGAGGGCGGCGAGTCCGAGACGGTGATCGGGCGCTGGATGGCCTCCCGCGGCAACCGCTCCGACATCCTCGTCGCCACCAAGGTCGGTGCCCACCCGGGCTTCAAGGGCCTGGGCGCGACCAACATCAAGGCCGCCGCCGAGGAGTCGCTGCGCCGGCTCGGCACCGATCACATCGACCTCTACTACACCCACTTCGACGACGAGTCCGTGCCGGTGGAGGAGATCGTCACCGCCCTGGACCAGCTGGTGAAGGACGGCAAGGTGCGCGCCGTCGCCGCCTCCAACATCTCCCCGGAGCGGCTGCGGGCCTCGCTCGACTTCGCCGAGGCCGAGGGCCTCGCCCGTTACGTGGCGCTCCAGCCGCAGTACAACCTGGTCTCCCGCGACACCTACGAGGGCCCGCTCCGCGACGTCGTCGAGCAGCGCGGCCTCGCGGCCGTGCCGTACTACGGCCTCGCGGCCGGATTCCTCACCGGCAAGTACCGCGCGGGCAGCACCGTGGACAGCGTCCGCGCCGCCGGTGCCGGCCGGCATCTGGAGACCGAGCGCGGTCGGCGGGTGCTCGCCGCCCTCGACGCGGTCGCCGAGGCCCGTGGTGCCGAGCTCGCCACCGTCGCCCTCGCCTGGCTCGCCTCCCGCCCCACCGTCGCCGCGCCGATCGCCTCGGCCCGCACGGTCGAGCAGCTCCCGGCCCTCGTCGCGGTCGCCGACCTGGAGCTCACCGAGGCCGAACTCGCCACGCTCACGGAGGCGTCCGCGGTCTGAGGGACCCGGGGGCTTTGAGGCCGGTGTCCGCTAGCTCCGGTACGGGTTGAAGCCGCCGTAGTCCAGGTACTGCGGCGGCGACCACACCCGACCGGTCGCGCGGGCCGCGTACGTCAGCGCGGGTGAGGCCACCTGGCGGCGCTGCCACAGGTGGTGCAGCAGCTCCTGCTCGCGGGCGGTGAAGTCCTGCGGGACCTGCCCGCGGCGGGCCCGGTGCCGGAGGAAGGCCAGGGTGGTGGCGAAGGCCTCGTACTCGCCGACGGCCTGCGCGCCCGGCTTGCCGAAGGCGCGGGCCGCATAGCCGCGGGCCATCGAGCGGGCCCGCATGGAGGAGAGCGCGAGCGGTTCGTCGAGAGCGAGCCAGCCGGCCGTCGCGTAGGCCGGGAGCTCGCCGGATATCGTCCGCAGCTCCTTCTGCCGGCTCCATATCGCGAGCCAGGTCACCAGGCCGAAGACCGGCACCATGAACATGCCGTAGACGAGGACGAAGGCCAGCGGGTGGAAGGTCGCCGAGCCGTTCCACAGGGCGTGCAGGCCCATCGCGAGGAGCAGACCGGCCAGTGGCAGCAGCCACAGCCGGGTGCGGCGGAAGCGGGCGCCGGCCGGGAGCAGCGCGGCGAAGCCGAGGCCGAGGCCGGTGAGCGAGGTGAACAGCGGGTGCGCGAACGGGGACATGATGACCCGCGCGAAGAACGTGGCCATCGTGGTGCCGAGACCGCCCGAGCCGACGTCCTGGTCCTCGCCGAACGCGTTGCCCAGATAGAGGATGTTCTCCGTGAAGGCGAAGCCGGTGGCGGTGAAGCCCGCGTAGACCAGGCCGTCGACCGGGCCCGTGAAGTCCTTGCGGCGGAAGAGGAAGAGCAGCAGCACCGCGGCGCCCTTGGCGGTCTCCTCCACGACGGGTGCGACGGCGGTCGCGCCCAGCGACTCGGCGGAGCCCGGGTCGGCGGTGGCGCTGCTGATCCACTCCACGGCGAAGGAGTTGGCGAAGATCGCCACCAGCGTCGAGGCGAACGCACCCCAGGCGAGCGCGAACAACACGTTCTTCCACGGGGCCGGCTCGACCCGGTCGAGCCAGCGGAACGCGAGGACGAGCAGCGGCACCGGCAGCACCGCGAGGCCCAGACCCACGAGGAAGCCCTCGGTGCCGGTCTCCTTCCGCACGATCGCCAGGATCACCAGCGCGCACAGCGCGAGCACGGTGATCACGGCGATCAGCCGGACCAGCCGGCTGCGCCAGACCCTGCGTGGCTTGTAGCGCCACTTGGACCGCTCCGGCACGGCGGCGAAGTCCGGTTGCTCGCTCTCGAGCGCGGGCACGGGAGCGGGCGCGGGGACGAACGCCCGGCGGGGGGCGCCCGCCTGCGCGGGGACGGAACCGGGCTCGGCGACCGGACCCGTGGCGGGTCCGGTGGCGGGTCCGGCAATGCGATTCGACGACACGCAACGACCCTAACCAGCGGCACCGACAGCGGCGAGGGGGTTCTTCCAGCCTGTGGACAACTCGCCACGGTCCCCGGTGCGGGGGCTACTTGCGGTGGAACAGCAGGTCGTGGACGACGTGTCCCTTGTCCAGGCCCTGGCCCTCGAAGCGGGTCAGCGGCCGGAATCCGGGCCGGGGCGCGTAGCCGCCGTCGGCCTGGCTGTTCTCGAAGTCGGGGTGCTCGGTCAGCACCTCCAGCATCTGCTCCGCGTACGGCTCCCAGTCCGTGGCGCAGTGCAGCAGCCCGCCCTTCGCGAGCCGGGGCGCGAGCAGCGTGAGGAACTCCGGCTGGATCAGGCGACGCTTGTGGTGGCGGCTCTTCGGCCAGGGGTCCGGGAAGTAGACCCGGCAGCCGGCGAGGGACTCCGGCGGGAGCATCTCGCGCAGCAGGATGATCGCGTCGCCGTTGGCGACCCGTACGTTGGTGAGCCCGTTCCGGTCGGCGAGGCCGAGCAGATTGCCCTGGCCGGGGGTGTGGACGTCCACGGCGAGGATGCCGGTGCCGGGGTCGGCGGCGGCCATCTGCGCGGTGGCCTCGCCCATGCCGAAGCCGATCTCCAGGACGACCGGCAGCCCGCCGAACATCTCGTCCAGGTCGAGCATCCGCTTGCCGTCGATGTCGAGGCCCCAGTCGGGCCAGCGCTTCAGCAGGGCCTCGGCCTGGCCGGCGGTGACGCGGCTGCGGCGCGGCTGGAAGCTGCGGATCCGCCGCTCGTAGTGCGAGCCCGCCGGATCCGCCAGCGGGCCCTCGCCGGGCGCGAACCGCTGGCTGCCGAGCCGTACGACGCGCTCGTTGGCGCGCTGCTCGCGCTGCTCGCTCTCTCCGGCGGGGTCGGAGGCGGGGGCCGCCGGGGCGGTGTGCGGGGTGTTCTCAGGCTGCTCAGACACAATGCCCCGATTCTACGGGGCAGGGCGGGGGCCCTGCCGGGGCGGCGGGACCCCCGCGAGCCCCGCGGCCCCGCGCGAGCCCCGCGGCCCCGCGCGGGCCCAGCGGCCCAGGAGCCCGGTCCGTCCTACAGCTGGGCCAGCGCCCGGCCCGCGACCTCGCGGCCGATGGGCAGCGAGGCGGTCGCCGCCGGGGAGGGCGCGTTGAGCACGTGCACGGTGCGGGTGGACTCGCGGATCAGGAAGTCGTCGACGAGGGTGCCGTCCTTCAGGACGGCCTGGGCCCGCACGCCGGGGGTGGTCCGGCGCAGGTCGCGCTCCTCGACGAGCGGCAGCATCCGCCGTACCGCCTCGGTGAAGGCGCGCTTGGACAGGGAGCGGTGCAGCTCGCCCGCTCCGTAGCGCCAGTGCTCCCGGGCTATGGCCCAGCTGCCGGGCCAGGCCAGGGTGCCGGCGAGGTCGCGCGGGCGGACGACCGACCAGCCGTAGCCCTCGCGGGCGAGCGCCGGGACCGCGTTCGGCCCGACGTGCACGCCGCCGTCGATGCCACGGGTCAGATGGACGCCGAGGAAGGGGAAGGCGGGGTCGGGCACCGGATAGACCAGACCGCGGACGAGGGAGGGGTCGGTCAGCTCGTAGTACTCCCCGCGGAAGGGGACGATCCGCATCTCCGGGTCGTCGCCGGCGAGCCGCGCCACCCGGTCGCAGTGCAGGCCCGCGCAGTTCACCAGGACCCGGCCGCGCACCACGCGCCCGGCCGCGGTGCGCACCGCCACGCCCCAGGGCCGGCGGTCGACCTGAGCGACCGGGGAGCCGTAGAGGATGCGGGCGCCGGAGGCCTCGGCCAGCTTGGCCGCCACCTGCCCGTAGTCGACGATGCCGGTGGTGCCGACGTGGATCGCGGCCAGGCCGCGCACCCGCGGTTCGTACTCGGTGATCTGCGCCGGGCCGAGCTCGCGCACCGGGATCCCGTTCTCCCGGCCGCGCTGCACGAGCGCGTGCAGCCGGGGCAGCTCCTCGCGGCCGGTGGCGACGATCAGCTTGCCGGTGACCTCGTGGGGGATGCCGTACTCCGCGCAGAACTTGACCATCTCGGCCGCGCCCTCGACCGCGAAGCGGGCCTTGAGCGAGCCGGGCCGGTAGTAGATCCCGCTGTGGATCACGCCGCTGTTCCGCCCGGTCTGGTGGCGCGCCGGGGCGTGCTCCTTCTCCAGGACGGTGACCCGGGTGCCGGGCGCGGCGCGCGTGATCGCGTACGCGGTCGACAGACCGACGATCCCGCCGCCGATCACGAGCACGTCACAGTCGTAGCGGTCCGACCTGGACACCAGCGCCACCTCCCACCCCTGATAGTGCACTGGCCCACTGACATCCCGGCTAAACCGACCGCACCGTGGGACGAGTGTCACGCCGGTGCGGGCCGGTTCGGGGCCGTGCGGGGCCGTTCGTGCCGGGCCGTGCGTTCCGGACGGGTCATGCCGGGGTCACGAGCAGCGGGCGGGCCCGCTCGCGCAGCTCCATGACGCGGGGCTCGTCCCCGTACGGTTCGAGCCGGTGCAGCAGGTCCCGTACGTATTCGGTGGTGCGGGCGGAGGAGATCCGGCCGGCCACCTCCACCGCACGCGTGCCGGCGGCACAGGCGGCGTCCAGGTTGCCGGACTCCAGCTCGGCGACCGCCGACACCACGAGCCGCAGGCCGTGCGAGCGGACGTACTCCTCGGTGGGCCGGGACAGCGCCTGCTCGGTGAAGCGGCGCACCTGCCGGGGCAGCTTCAGATCGCGGTAGCACTCGGCGGCGTCGGCGCAGAACCGGTCGTACGTGTAGAAGCCGAGCCAGCTCGGGTCGGGGTCGCCCTCGCGGGAGCGCTCCAGCCAGCCCTCGGCGGCCTTGAGCGCGGCGGCGGCCGCGGTGCCGTCGCCGGCCTTGGCGTGCGCGCGGGCCTCGACGAGCCGGAAGAAGGACATGGTGCGGGCGGTGGCCAGGCCCCGGTTGCGTTCGAGGGCGGCCTGGGCGAGGTCGACGCCCTCGTCGGCGAAGCCCCGGTAGGTGGCCTGGAGCGACATGGAGGCCAGGACGTAGCCGCCGAGCGGCACGTCGGCGGCGGCGCGGGCGAGCCGCAGCGCCTGGATGTAGTAGCGCTGGGCGGCCTCCTGCTGGCCGGTGTCGAAGGCCATCCAGCCGGCGAGCCGGGTCAGCTCGGCGGTCGCGCCGAACAGGGCGCGGCCGACCTCGTCGGAGTACGAGCCGAGCAGCAGCGGTGCGGCGTCCACGCGTAAGCACTCGGGGACCATGGAGGAGCGCCAGTCGCCTCCGCCGTACTTGGAGTCCCAGCGGCGGGCGTCCTCGGCGGCCTCGCGGAGCTTGGCGACGTCGCTGTGCCCCACGCGCGCGTGCTCCGCGTTCTCGGCCGCGCCGGCGGCGGTCGGGCCCGGGCCGGCGGCCGGTGCGGGATGCGGCGCCGGGCGCTCGACCGACGGGTCGGCGGGGGTGATCAGCCAGCGCGAGGCGGGCGTCGCGTAGGCGCTCACCGAGAAGGAGCCCGCGAGGGACTGCCATATGCCGCCGCCGCGCCGGCCGGCGAGATCCAGCCGGTACAGGTCGGTGGCGGAGCGGACCGCCTCGCCGACGTCGCGCGGGAAGGCGAGGCCCACCTCGGGCGCCGGGTCGGCGTCGGCGAGCCCGATCTCGTGCAGCGGGACGGGCCGGCCGAGTTTCTGGCCGATGGCGGCGGCGATCAGATGGGGGGCGGCGCCCTGCGGCACCATCCCCTTGGAGACCCACCGGGCCACCGAGGTCTTGTCGTAGCGCAGTGTCAGGCCCCGCTGCGCACCGAGATCGTTGACGCGCCGGGCGAGCCCGGCATTGCTGATTCCCGCGAGGGCGAGAACCGTGCCGAGCTTTTCGTTCGGCCCGCGTTGCTCCCTGGACATGACGCCACCCCTCGACAACGACACCCGGACGCCGCCACGACGCCGGGCATAGGCGTGCGGCATTCGTAAGCACAGCGTAGTTCGCCGGATCCCGACCGTTAAGGGGCGGTGTTCCGTATGGCGAGATTGTTGTGGGATGGAATGAGCGGCGGTCCGTTCCGGGTCGCTCGTGCTCCCGCCGTGTGGCCGTGCGCCCGGCCGTGCGCTCTCGTCCGGCACCCGGGGGAGCGCTTCCATGAGTGCTGCGTGGGTCGGCCCACTTGGCCGAGGACCGATGTCCCGGACCGGGTGGGCTGGGGGACACCGCCGCCCCAATCCCCGCGGGCGGCGGACGGCTCCGGGAGGCGTCCGCCTCCCGGACTGTCGAACAAACCCCCGCCCCGCCGGGCAGTTGAGATTGGCCGAATTCCGATGGTTCGGTGAGTCGTCTCAACTGGCCCATGCCAGGGGCGCATTCGCGCTTGTCGCGATGCGACCCGTGACACCCCCTGTGCGCCGTTGTCATGGCAGCATGTCCTCCACTCGACCTTTGTGGAGGCGGCGATGCGGTGGCTGGTGGGCTGGAGCAGTGTCGCCGCGCGCTTCGGCGCCACGCCCACGGCGCCGCCCGGCTCCCCGGGATCGGCCGGCGCGGTCGGCGACCCCGCCGAGGGGCGCACGGTGCACCCGGTGGGCGCGCAACTCCTGTGGGGCGACCCCGACCCGCTGTGGGCGGTCGGCGACTGGCGGCCCGACGAGGTGCGCCTGGTGGACATCGACGCGCAGACCCGGCTGGCCGTCCTCGGCTGCTGCGCCGCGAGCGACGACGAACTGCGGCGCGGACTGCTGACCGCGCGCGGGGGCGCACTGCGGCACCTGACCGCCTGGGCGGGCAGCTACACCGCCGTGGTGAAGGTCGGCCGCCGCATCACCGTCACCGGCGACCTCGCGGGCGCCCGGCCGGTGTTCCACACCCCGTGGGCGGGCGGCACCGCCTTCGGCACCGCCGCGCTGCCGCTCGCCGACCTCACCGAGGCACAGCTCGACATCGGCCACCTGGCGGCCCTGCTGGCCTGTCCCGAGACCCCGGAGGCGCTGCGCGACTCCACCCCGTACGAGGGCGTGCGCCGGGTGCCGCCCGGGCACGCGCTGATCCTGCGCGAGGGCTCCCGCGAGATCACCGGCTACGAGACGGTCGCCTCGCTCGCCGTCGCCGCGCCCGAGGCCGATCCGCGGCAGGCCGTGGAGGCGGTGCGGGACGCGCTGGTCGAGGCGGTACGGGCCCGGCTCACCGCGCCCCGGCACGCGCCCGAGGCGCCGCTGCCCGACCCGGGCCCGGTGCCCGGCATGGGGCCCGCCGACCGGCGCGCGGCCCGCGGCGGCGCGCCCGCGCCCGGCATCGGCGCCGACCTGTCCGGCGGCAGCGCGTCCGGCACCCTCGCGCTGCTCGCGGCCGGACTGCCCGGGGTGCCCGGCACCGTCCTCGGGCACGGCACGGGCGCGGGGGAGCGGCTGCTCGCCGTCACCTTCAACGATCTGACCGCGCCCGGCAGTCAGGAGGAACTGGGCCGGGCCCGCGAGATCGCCGCCAACCCGCGGCTGCACCACGTGGTCGTCGCGGCGGGCGAGGAGGCCCTGCCGTACGCCGACCTCGAAGGGCCGCTGACGGACGAACCCGGCCCCTCTCTGGTGACGGCCGAACGGCACCGGCGGCGGCTCGCGGGCGGCAGCGCCGACCACTTCACCGGCTTCGGCGCCCGACAGGTCCTGGACGCCCACCCGGCGCGCCTCGCCGACCTCCTGATGGACCGCCGGCGCCGTTCCCTGGTGCGCCCCGTGACGGCCCTCGCCAAGGCCACCGGGCCTTCGGCGGGCGCGCTCCTGGTGCCCCTCCAGGTCTACCGGGCGGCACGGCGCCTCGCCCGTACGCCGTACCGGACCGGCCTGGAGGCCGCCGCCACGCGCGTGCTCGAAGCCAACCGGGCGCCCACCGGGGCGCACGGCCCGCTGGAGGCCTCGCTGTCCGCGCTCGCCTGGTCCCGGCCGGGACCGGCGGCCCGCTGGCTGACCGGGGAGGCGCTCGCCGAGGTGTCGGTCCGGCTCAACCGGGCGGCGACCCTGCCCGCCTCCGTGCAGCGCCCGGGCGAGGCACGCGCGCGTGCCGCCCTCGCGCGGTCCGCCGCCGACCTGCGGGTCCTGGAGCAGGCCGCGGAGATCCGCAGCCAGCGCCTGCACGCGCCCTTCCTGGACAACCAGGTGGTACGGGCCTGCCGCGACCTGCCGGAATCACTGCGGGTCCAGCCCGACGCACGCGCGGGCGTCCTACGCACCGTCCTCGCCGGCGCCGGCATCCACGACCTCCCGCCCGGCTGGGGCGCCCCGCACCCCGCGGTCCCGGCCGCCGCCACCCGCGCGGGCCTGCGCGCCGCGCTCCCCCATCTGATGGCCCTCTTCGACGCGCCGCTCCTCGCCGACGCGGGCCTGATCGAGGCCCGCGTGGTCCGCCGTGCCCTGCGCGCCGCCACCGACGGCGAACCCGTCCCCCTCGACGGCCTCGCCGACCTGGTCTCCACCGAACTCTGGCTCCGCCGCCTCCTCGCCCGCCGCGGCTCCTGCTGGACCGGCACGGCAGCCCCGAGGCACCGGGCGGTGCCGGGGCCGCTGATCCCGACGGCGCGGTCGCTGCCGGCGTGAGGGACGGCCGCCCTCTCCCTCGCTGAGGGTGAAGCCGGTCGGGAAGACACCTTCACGCGCGCGTGAAGGTGGGACGCTCGCTCCGAAGCACGACGTGACGGAGGGTGCGATGACCAGAACGGGAACCGACCGCGGCGCCGAAGGCCTGCTCGAGGGCTTCGAACAGCTCAGCGCCGCGTCCCCCGACGGCTGGCGCGTGGAACTCTTCGAGGGAGAGGTCCTGGTGACGTCGGTCGGCGGCACCGGACGCCACGCGAAGACGGTTGCCGAGCTTGTCGAGCGGGCTCTGGGACGCGGACCGGCGGCGGACCGCCTACACGGGCATCGGCTTGGTCCTGCCCGGCCTGGCGGGCGGGGGCAGGGTGCTGCCCGACCTCGTCCTGGCCCCCAGAGGGAGCTTCCGCAACGAGTGTGTCTGGCAGGCACCTGACGCCGTCCTCCTCGTCGCCGAGGTCACCTCGCCGTCCACGGCCGGTCGCGACCGCGGACAGAAGACCCGGGGCTACGCCCGCGCCGGCATCCCGGTCTATCTGCTCATCGACCGCGACACCGGCGAGGCCATCGTCTGCTCCGAGCCCGTGGGCGAGGACTACGCCCACAAGGCCGCCCACAAGCTGGGGACGATGGCCCGGCTTCCCTTCCCGCTCGACTTCGAGCTCGACACCTCCGAGTTCTGACCGCGGCCCGCGCGTCCCGGCCTCCCCGTCCACAGCCTGGGGACAAGACCGGCGGCGCGCGCCCCGAGCGCCCCTCTCCGGGGAAACCCCGAGGCGATCGGCGGGGGCAGCCGCGAGAATGAACCAGTGCGGTACTTGATCCTCGGGACCACCGATGTCCTCGACGCCCACGGCGCGCCCCTACCCCTCGGCGGCGCCCGGCTGCGGGCGCTGCTCGCCGCGCTCGCGCTGCGGGGCGGGCGGACGGTGTCCGTGGGGGAGTTGGTGGACGACGTGTACGGGGACGAGCCGCCGCTCGACGCGCAGGCCGCGGTGCAGGCGCTCGTCGGGCGGCTGCGGCGGGTGCTCGGCAGGGAGGCCGTCGGATCGGGGCCCGGTGGGTACCGGCTGGTGGCCGGGCCCGAGGACATCGACCTGTACGTGTTCGAGCGGCACGCGCGCGAGGCGGGCGCCCGGCTCGACGCCGGGGACCCCGAGGGCGCCGCCGCGCTGCTGCGCACCGCCCTCGCCCTGTTCCGCGGCCCCGCGCTCGCCGACCTGCCCGAGCCCGCCGGAGTCCGCCCCGAGGCCCAGCGGCTCGCCGCCCTCCGGCAGCGCGTCGAGGCCGACCTGCGGCGCGGCGCCACCACGGGCCTGGTCCCGGAGCTCACCGAGCTGACCGGCGCGTACCCCTACGACGAGACCTTCCACGCCCAGCTGATCCGCGCCCTGCGCGCCGAGGGCCGCCCGGCCGACGCGCTCGCCGCGTACGAGAGCGCCCGCCGCACCCTCGCCGACGCACTCGGCACCGACCCCGGGCCCGAACTCACCGCCCTGCACGCCGAACTCCTCGCCGGCGAGGCACCGGCACCCGCACCCGCACCCGCACAGGCACCCGCACCCGCACCCGCACCGGCGCCGAGCCCGGCCGCCGCCACAGCCCCCGCACCCGAGACCGGCAACATCCGCCCCCGTCTCACCTCCTTCGTCGGCCGCGAGCCCGACCTCGCCGCGCTCCGCACCGACCTCGACCGCTCCCGGCTCGTCACCCTCACCGGCCCCGGCGGCTCCGGAAAGACCCGGCTCGCCGAGGAAACCGCCCTCCAGGCCGCCGGCCCCGCCGGCCCCGCCGCCTGGATCGCCGAACTCGCCCCGCTCGACACCCCCGAGGCCGTACCCGGAGCCGTCCTCTCCGCCCTCCGCCTGCGCGAGACCAATCTGATCGCCCGCGAGGGCGTCCCCCTCCAGGACGACCCCACCGCCCACCTCGTCGAGCACCTCTCCCGCCGCCCGCTGCTCCTCGTCCTCGACAACTGCGAGCACGTCATCGACGGCGCCGCCGCCCTCGCCGAGACCCTCCTCACCCACTGCCCCGAGCTGCGCATCCTCGCCACCAGCCGGGAACCCCTCGGCGTCCCCGGCGAAGCCGTCCGCCCCGTCGAACCGCTTCCGCCGACCCCCGCCCACCGCCTCTTCGCCGAACGCGCCCGCGCCGTCCGCCCCGGCTTCCGCGCCGAGGACGACCTCCCGGCCGTCGACGAGATCTGCCGCCGCCTCGACGGCCTCCCCCTCGCCATCGAACTCGCCGCCGCCCGCCTGCGGCTGCTCACCCCGCGCCAGATCGCCGACCGCCTCGACGACCGCTTTCCTCTCCTCACCTCCGGCTCCCGCACCGTGCTGCCCCGCCAGCAGACCCTCCGCGCCGTCGTCGACTGGTCCTGGGAGCTCCTCGACGCCGCCGAGCGCGACCTGCTGCGCCGGGTCTCCGTCTTCGCCGGCGGCTGGGACCTCGCCGCCGCCGAGGCCCTGAACGCCGACGCGGGGCCCGACACCGTCGGCGTCCTCGGCAGCCTCGTCGAGAAGTCCCTCGTCGTCGCCACCCCCACCGAGGACGGCGAGATGCGCTACCGCCTCCTGGAGACCATCCACGAGTACGCGGTGGAGCGCGCCGCCGAGACCCCCGCCCTGCGCGCCGCCGCCGAAGCCGCGCACACCGCCCACTTCACCGCCTTCGCCGAGACCGCCGAACCCCTGCTGCGCTCCGGCGAACAGCTCCCCTGGATCGCCCGGATCGAGCGCGACCTCGACAACGTCCGGGCCGCCCTGCACCGCACCGTCGTCACCGCGCCCGACGAGGCCGCCGCCCTCCGTCTCGTCTTCGCCATGGGCTGGTTCTGGTGGCTGCGCAACTACCGCCCCGAGGGCCTGTCCTGGGTCGTCCGGACGCTCGCCCTCGGCACCGACCCGGACGACCGGGCCGACCCTCGCTTCTGGCCCCGCATGCACCTGCGCATGCTCCACTTCTTCCTCGCCGTGGAGACCCAGAACATCGACGAGCTCGCAGGCGACCCGGAGACCGCCGCCGCCGGCGTCCGCGTGCGCACCGCCTTCAGCACCCACGAAGGCCCCGAGTCCGCCCGCTTCCCCGGACTGCTGTGGCCGTTCACCGCCTACCTCGACAGCCGGCCGGCCGAGATCCGCGAGCTCCTCGACCGGTCCGTCGCCAACTGCCGCCGCCACGGCGGCGACTGGGAGACCGGCGTCACCCTCATGTTCCGCACCCACATGGTCATCGACTGGCCCGGCGGCCTGCCCGGCATCGACGACGACCTCGCCGAACTGCGCACCCTGTCCCGCCGGGTCGGCGACCGCTGGATACGCGCCCAGGTCGCCAGCGCCGCCGCGGAGGCCGACATGATGCGCGGTCGGCACGAGGAGGCCCGCGAGGACTACCGGGAGGCGCTGACCCTGGCCCGCGAGGTCGGCGCGCACGCCGAGGCCCCGTTCCTCACCGCCCGGCTCGCCGAGCTCGCCTTCCGGGGCGGCGACACGGACGCGGCGCTCAAGGGCCTGGACGAGGCGCACGCGGAGGCCGAGCGTCTCAACACGGCCGACGCCTTGACGTACATACGGTTCCTGCGGGCCGTGATCGCCCTGCACCAAGGGGACGTCACCGCGGCCCGCGGCCATGTCGAGGCCGCCGGCACACTGGTCGCCACCGGCACCCCGCCGCCGCACTTCGCGGCCGTGATCCTCGGCCTCGCCGCCCGGATCGAGGCGTACGAGGGCGCGGGAGCACCGGCCGTCGCCCGCGCCGTCGAAGCGCTGCGGCTCGCCCGGGACTCGGGATGCGCCGAGTTCATCACGGCCGGTCTCGCCGAGGGCGTGGCCACCGCGCTGTCCCTCGCCGACGAGCCCGCCCTCGCGCTGCGCGTCCTCGGCGCCACCGACGGCTGGCGCCCCGCCGTCCCGCGCGCTCTCCCCGAACTCCACGAGGCGACCGCCCTCCTCACCCGCACCGCCGCGACCCTCGACGCCCCGGCCCGGGAAGCCGCCCGCGCATCGGGCCACGGCCTCACCCTGGACGAGGTGCTGTCCCTGACGGAGCCGTACGCGAGGGGGGCGGGGCAGGGGGAGGGGTAGCGCAGCCGGCGGCCGGGACCGTGACGTAGGCCTCGGGCCGTGCCCGCCCTACCGGCAGCTGATCCGCGACTGCGCCCAGTCCGCGACCGCCGCCTGGCCGAACGGGGTGTGTTCCTCCACCACCAGGCGCAGGGTGCGGCGGCCGGTGAGGGCGACGTGGACCGGGATCGGGGTGTCGCCGCGGCGGAGGACCGGGGAGCGGTAGAGGCGTTCGTCGTCGCCGAAGACGGAGAAGCGGACGCCGCCGGGGCCGATCGGCACCGTGATGTCGTCGATGCCGACGATCGCGTCGTAGCTCGTGCACGGGCGGTTGAGATCGATGAACAGCGAGGACGGGGCGTGCATGCTGACGCCGTGGGCGTAGCGGGTGCCGTCCATCGTCAGGCCGGAGCGCTGCCAGACCGGGCTGCTCCGGGCCAGGTCGACCTCGGGCTTGGTGCCGTCGCCGAAGATCCCGTACTGGAGCGTGCTGATCTGGTAGACGGCCGGACCGGGCTTCGGCGCGGGCGTCTTCGGCTTCGGCTTCGCCTTGGGCTTCAGGATCGGCCGGGGCGTCGGCGTGGGCGTGGGCGTCGGCCGGGGGCTCGGCGGCGCGGTCTTCTGCGGGGTGGGCGTCGGCTCCGGCGCCGGCGGCGGAGCCGGTACGGGGGGAGGCGTCGGCTTCGGGGCGGGCTTCGGGCTCGCCGGCGGGGGCGGCGTCTCGGCGGGCGCGGCCACCGTCGGCGTGGCGGCGGGCTGGGCGACCGGCTCCGGTTCGGCACCGGTCAGCGCCCACACCAGACCCGCGGTCGCGGCGACCGCGGCGACCGCCGCGATGCCCGCCTTCGCGGGGATGCCCAGGCCCTCGGAGGCGGCGGCCGACGCTCCGGCGGTGGTGCCGGTGGTGGTGCCGCCCGTCGCGGCGGCCGCGGCACCGGCCGCGCCCGCACCGGCGGCTCCGCCGGCCACGACACCGGCGGCCTTGAGCGAGTACCCGGCGGCGAACCAGCCGATGACGGCGACCGGCAGCAGCGCGGGGATCCCGGCGTTCACGTGCGCCAGCTCACCGGCGGCCAGCCGGCACTTGGCGCACTCCTCGATGTGCTTGCGCAGGCCCCGCTCGGCCCGCATCCGCAGCCCGCCGCGCGCGTACGCGCCGAGCCGGTCGGCGTAGCGGGCGCAGTCGCCGCCCGCGGTGAGCGACTGGCTGACGTGGGCCTGGAGATAGGCCTGCTTGAGGCCCTCGCGGGCGCGGCTGGCGAGCACGGCGGTCGCGTTGGCGGTGAGCCCGAACAGCGGGGCGACCTCGCTGGGCGACTCCTCCTCGACCGTGGTGTGCCACAGCACGGCCTGCCAGCGCTCGGGCAGCGAGCGGAACGCCTGCATGGCCAGCGACTGTTCGGCCTCGTGCATGGCGAGGACGTCCGCGCCCAGGTCGAGCCCGGCGCCGAAGGTCGCCGACTGGTCGGAGACCTCGGCGGCCCGGGCGGCGTCCTCGGCGAACACCGCGAAGTCCTCGACCAGGTGCTCGCGCTTCTGGGTGCGGATCCAGGTCGCCGCGACCCGGCGCACGGAGGTCAGCAGATAGGCGCGCACCGCCTGCTCGGGCCCGGCTCCGCCGCGTACCGCCTGCAGGGTGCGGGCGAAGACCTCGGCCGTCAGGTCGTCGGCGGTGTCGGCGTCCCGGCAGCAGGAGCGGGCGTAGCGGCGGACGGCGGCGGAGTGCCGGCGGAACAACTCCTCGTACGCGCTGTCGTCGCCGTCCCGCATGCGCTGGACGAGTTCGGCGTCGGACGGCGGCAGTTCGAGCGGCGGCGGCAGTACGGAGCCGGAGTCGGAGTCTGCATCGGCGTGGCCGAACGGTTCGGCGGCCGGTGCCGCGCCGCTGCCGCCCTCGCGCTGCTGCGGCACGCTCGCCTCGGCGGCCGGCGCGCTCGGAGCGGCTCCGTGGGCCGCGCCGTGCGCCGTGCCCGCGGCACCTGCCGGGCCGCCCTGGCTCGGCACCTGCCGGGACGGCAGCCCGCCCGCCTCCGCGGTGCCGGCGGCGGCCGGCGTCTCGTCCCGACTGTCACCACTCATCGCGAAAGCCCCCGTATGACCGAACGCGGCCAAGCGTTTCTGATCGGCTTGGGAACCTGAGCGTTGCCCGGGAGGACCGAACCGACCGTGTTCATGCCCCGCTGCCGGGTGACGCCGTCACCGGCCCGCGTGGCACGTCCCTCCGGACGCTGATCGGTGAGGCCAGGTGAGACCTTGCCGAGGAGGGTGCCCGACGTCGCCTGGGCGCCGGGCGTGTGAGTGACACTCTGCCACAGGGCGTGGGCACGCCGAAGCCCCGCGTCCACTTATCACTCGTCCGGGGCGACTTCCCGTCTCCGGGCGTAACCGCTCAACCGTTCGTGTCATGCTCGACGGTCCACTCGGAGCATCGAGCGAACCATCGAGAACCGCGCTCCCTCAGCGACGGCGCCTAGGGGGGTGTCTCGCCCCCTACCGCGAGCGCAGACCCTCGAGCAGGATGTCGAGGAGCCGTGCCGAGGCCGCCGCCTGCTGCGCCGCGTCCGGCAGCGCGGGGGCGGCGGTGGCTATCACCAGGAGCACGTCGGACACCGTCACGTCGGTGCGCAGCTCGCCCGCCTCCCGGGCCCGGTCCACCAGCCGGCCGACGACCTCCAGGAGCTCGGCGGCCCCCGCGTCGTCCTGCTCGGCCGCCGGCACCGCGCGCGGCGCCACGATCCGCTGGTCGCCCTGCTCCCCGTACGCGGCCTGTGCCGTCTGCCCGTTCACGCCCGGACCGGCGGCCGGCACCGAGACCCGCTGCTGCGGCACCCGCGCCTCGTCGTCCGCCGCACCGGCCGGCAGCACCACGTCGTCCACGCCGACCCGCAGCACCTGCGGCGGCAGCAGCCGACCGGCGCCCGAGGCAACCGAGGTGCGCAGGAAACGGGACAGCGCCGACCACGGCTCGTCCTCCTGGCCGAGAGCGGTGCGCGCCTGCTCGGTGAGCCGCGCGGTCTCCTCCTCGGCTATCCGCCGGACCAGCACGTCCTTGCTGGGGAAGCGGCGGTACACGGTGCCGACACCCACCCGGGCGCGCCGCGCCACGTCCTCCATCGGCGCCCCGTATCCGAGCTCGCCGAACACCTCGCGCGCCGCCCGGAGCACATGCTCCAGATTCCGCTGCGCGTCCACCCGCAGCGGCGCGGACCGCCCGTTCGGCGCCGACTGCGCCGTACGGACCTGCCCGTACGAATCCTGAATCTGCATAAGCGTTCCCCCGCTCATGATGTCTCCCCCCGGAGACTCCCCGCCCTGACACGGGGGTCCGACCCTGCCGCGCCTCTGGTCCACGCGCGACCGGCCGACACCCCGATGAAGTACGAACATAGTTGAGTCGCGGTCAATTCAGAAGGGGCAGTTCCGTACGGTGCGCCCCCCGATCGGAGCAAGGACCCGGACCCTCCCGATTCCGGCCCCCCACACGACCCGGCACCCCCACCCTGACCTGCGGACTTCTCGTCCCGCCCGGACCATTCGCCACCCCACGCCTCCGTACCCCGCCGGTCACACAATTTGCCGGGCCTGTGGACAAACCCCGGAAGGCGTTGCCTCATGGGACAGTGACCGAACCTGTGCGCATCCTCGTCGTCGGCGGCGGCTACGTCGGTATGTACACCGCGCTGCGCCTCCAGCGGCAGCTCAAGGCGGAGCTGAAGAGCCGCACGGCCGAGATCACGGTGGTCACCCCCGAGCCGTACATGACGTACCAGCCGTTCCTGCCCGAGGCCGCCGCCGGCAACATCTCGCCCCGCCATGTCGTCGTCCCGCTGCGCCGGGTCCTCGACCGCTGCCGCATCGTCATCGGAGAGGTCCACTCCGTCGACCACGCCAAGCGCACCGCGACGCTCTCCACCCTCGCCACCGAGGAGGAGGGCACCGGAGCGATCCAGCTCGGTTACGACGAGCTGGTCATCGCGCCCGGCTCGGTCTCCCGCACCCTCCCGGTCCCCGGCCTCGCCGACCACGGCATCGGCTTCAAGACCGTCGAGGAGGCCATCGGCCTGCGCAACCACGTCATCGAACAGATGGACATCGCCTCCTCCACCCGCGACCCCGCCATCCGCGACGCCGCCCTCACCTTCGTCTTCGTCGGCGGCGGCTACGCGGGCGTGGAGGCCCTCGCCGAACTCGAGGACATGGCCCGCTACACCGCGCGGTACTACCACAACCTCAAGCCCGAGGACCTGCGCTGGGTGCTCGTCGAGGCCTCCGACCGGATCCTCCCCGAGGTGGGCGCGGAGATGGGCCGCTACGCCATCCGCGAGCTGCGCGGCCGCAACATCGACGTACGCCTCGGCACCCGCCTCGACTCCTGCGAGAACCGCGTCGCCGTGCTCAGCGACGGCACCCGCCTGCCCACCCGCACCGTCGTGTGGACCGCCGGCGTGAAGCCCGCGCCGATCCTCGCCGCGACCGACCTGCCGCTCGACGAACGCGGCCGGATCGTGTGCACCGCACAGCTCACCGTGGCCGGCGTCGAACACGCCTGGGCCGCCGGCGACGCCGCCGCCGTCCCCGACGTCACCGCCGAAGCCCCCGGCACCACCTGCGCCCCCAACGCCCAGCACGCCGTCCGCCAGACGAAGGTGCTCGCCGAGAACATCGCCGCCGCCCTGCGCGGGCAGCCCCTCAAGGAGTACGCCTACGCCTACGCCGGCTCCGTCGCGTCGCTCGGGCTCCACAAAGGGGTCGCCCACGTCTACGGCCGCAAGATCAAGGGCTACCCGGCCTGGTTCATGCACCGCGTCTACCACCTCAGCCGGGTCCCCACGTTCAACCGCAAGGCCCGCGTCCTGGCCGAATGGACCCTGTCCGGCCTGTTCAAACGCGAGATCGTCTCCCTCGGCTCCCTGGAACACCCACGCGCCGAATTCGAACTCGCGGCCGCACCCCCACCCGCACCGAAGGACCCGTCCCCCGACAGGTCCCCGGACGATCCCGCGGGCTGACATCACTGTCAGTGCACTCGTCCACACTGGACGTGTGACCATAGGTGGGCTCACACCTGCACAGAGTGACTCTGCACGGCAACGACACCACGAGGCATACAGATCCGTGAACTTCACCCGTTGGAGCGCCCGGCTCCCCGGTACGCAGCGCCGCGCGGCGTCCCGCGGGACCGAAGGCTCCGTGCCCGCCGCCCGCGGTGAGTACGGGCCCCGGCCGGACCACCCCGCCGACGAGTCCGGCACACCCGACGGCGTCCCCGCACTCGAGGACTTCACCGTGCGGGAGATCATCGGCCGCCTCCCCGGCCTGGTCGCACTCGTGTACGGCCCGGAGCACCGCATCGCGTACGTCAACGAGGCGTACGCGGCCGCCTTCGGCCCACGCCCCGCCGGCGCCACCGTCGCCGACACCTGCCCCGAGGCGGAGGAGCTCGGCCTCCTCCCCCTCCTCGACCAGGTGCTCCGCAGCGGCAAGCCCCGCACCGTGAAGTCCCGCCGCACCCAGGACGGCGGCTCCTACACCGTCACCTGCCTCCCCGTGGAGAGCCCGCAGCTCGCCGACGGCGGCGTCCTCGTCCACGCCGCCGACGTCACCGACCACGCCGAGGCCGCCGAGCGGCTCCGCGCCAGCGAGCGCCGCCACCGCGAGACCGCCGTCACCCTCCAGCGCTCCCTGCTCCCGCAGGAGCTGGAGCAGCCCGACGACCTCCGGATCGCCGCCACCTACCAGCCCGGCGGCACCGACGCCGCCGTCGGCGGCGACTGGTACGACGTCATCACCCTCGGCGCCGGCCGCACCGCCCTCGTCATCGGCGACGTCATGGGCCGCGGGGTGCGCGCCGCCGCCGTCATGGGCCAGCTGCGCACCGCCGTCCGCGCCTACGCGCGCCTCGACCTGCCCCCGCACGAGGTGCTCCAGCTGCTCGACGGCCTCGCGGCCGAGATCGACGCCAGCCAGATCGCCACCTGTGTCTACGCGGTCCACGACCCCAACGAGGGCAAGCTCGTCTACGCCTCCGCCGGCCACCTCCCGATCCTCGTACGGGACGAGGACGGCACCGTCCGCCGCGCCGAGGACCCCACCGGCCCGCCGCTCGGCACCGGCGGCTGGCTCCACACCTCCGGCAGCATCGCCCTGCCGCCCGGCTCCACCGCCGTCCTCTACACCGACGGTCTGGTCGAGCGCCGCCGTGAGGACATCGACGAGGGCGTCAGCGCCCTGGAGCGCGCCCTCTCCGGCGCCACCGGCACCCCGCAGGTCGTCTGCGACCGGCTGCTCCGCTCCCTCGGCGTGACCGCGGACCACGACGACGACGTCGCCGTCCTGGTCGTCCAGCACCCCGCCCGCGAGGGCTCCGACGCCGAGCTCTTCCACAACGCCGCCCTGGAGCTGCTCGGCGGCATCGAGGCCGCGCCACGCGCGCGTGCCTTCGCCTCCGGCGTCCTCGCCAGCTGGCGCTTCCCCGTCGAGCTGTGCGACCTCGGCGTCCTCGCCACCAGCGAGCTGGTGGCGAACTCCCTCCAGCACGGCACCCCGCCCATGCGCCTGCGACTGCGCCGCACCGACCGGCGCCTGATCATCGAGGTGACCGACGGGGACGACCACCTGCCGCGCCGCCGCAGGGCGGAAACGGAGGACGAGGCGGGTCGCGGAATCTCGATCATCGCGACGATCGCCTCGTCCTGGGGCAGCCGCCGCACTCCGGGCGGCGGCAAAGCGGTGTGGTGCGAGTTCGCCCTGCCTGACTAGAAGACGCCTCAGGCGGCGGCGGTCTCCTTCGCGGGCTGGTGCTGAGCCACCACCCGCGAGGGCCTGGCCGCGAGCGACGGCTGGTTCTGCACCGGAGTCAGCCGCCTGCCCAGCCGGATCGCCAGGAAGGTGATCCCCAGCGAGAACAGCACGAAGGTCAGGATGTATGGGCCGTGCAGCGAGGCCCCCATCGGACCGCCGACCGCCGGGCCGACCGCGAGCGCGAGCTGCTTCACCAGGGCGAAGGCCGAGTTGTACGTGCCGACCATCGACTCCGGAGCCAGATCGGCCACCAGCGGCGCGACCGTCGGCGACAGCATCGCCTCGCCCAGACCGAACAGCGCGTACGTGGAGACGAACGCCGCCGTCGCCATCGTCTGGCTGCCGTGCCCCAGGCCCGCGTACCCGGCGAACAGCCACGCCACGGTCCAGATCAGACCGACGGCCGCGATCACCCGGGTGCGCCGGCGGCGCTCGACGAACTTCAGCACCAGGAACTGGGCGACCACGATGACCGCGGTGTTCGCGGCCAGCGCGATGCCGAGCGCCGACGGGTCGATCCCTGCCGCCTCGGTGCCGTACGCCGCGAGACCCGACTCGAACTGCCCGTAGCAGGCGAAGAACAGCACGAAGCCGAGCACACACAGCTGCACCATCGCCTTGTGGGCGAACAGCGCGCGGACCCCGCCGCCCCGGCCGGAGGCCGGACGGGCGTCCGGCAGGACCGCCGACCCCGGCATCCGGACGGTCAGCACGATGCCCGCGAGCACCAGGAACATCGCCGCCTCGATCGAGAACAGCAGCAGGAAGCTGTCCGGCCGGCTGGCGTCGACCAGCTGGCCGCCGATCAGACCGCCGACGCCCAGACCGAGGTTCTGCAGGAAGAACTGCATCGCGAACGAGCGGGTCCGGCCCGCCGGCGTCGAGCACCAGACGATCATCGTCGCCAGCGCCGGCTGCATCACGGCCGTACCGGCGCCGAGCAGCGCCGCGGCACCGATCGCCGCGGGCACGGACGCCGCAAGACCCATCCCCACCGCGCCGAGCGCGGCGAGCAGCGAGGCCACGAGCAGCACGGGCACCGGCCCGCGCCGGTCGATGGCCCGCCCGCTGAAGGGAAGCACCAGGAGTGCGGCCATGGCGAAGACGGCCAGAACGACACCCGCGGTGCTCGCGCCCAGATCCCGCACCTGAGCGACGTACACATAGAGGTACGGCACGGTGAAGCCGAGTCCGAACGCGCTCAGCGCGCTGCCTGCCTGAATCCGGCGCATCGCTGCGCCCATCGCCTTGGTCACACTCACCCACTTCGGTCGCGGGTTCAGTGCTGTAGCCCTGAACCCTGAAGACTTCAATCCTAAAGTTCGATCCTTAAAGATACACGTAGAAGGACTTCAACGCCAACGAGCCCCGTGGGATACTCGCCGCATGTCCGACACCACCGAGCAGTCCGGCGCCACGGGCCCCCAGGAACCGAGCCTCGACGAGCAGATCGCCGCCTATCAGCGCGAGTTCCGCGACCTCGACCCCCAGGTCGAGAAGGTGGTCTCCGCCCTGGGCCGGCTGAACCGCCGGATGAACGTGGCGTACGGCCGCCAGGTCGCCGACCTCGGCATCAGCAACGCCGAGTGGGAGGTCCTCAAGACCCTGGTCCTCTCCGGCGCCCCGTACCGACTCGGCCCCGGCGAGCTCGCCAAGCGCCTCGGACTCACCCCGGCCGCCATGACCCACCGCATCGACCGCATGGCCGGCGAGGGCCTGGTGACCCGCGACCGCGACGAGAACAACCGCGTGCGCGTGATCGTCGAGCTGACGGACGAGGGCCGCCAGAAGTGGCTGGACGCCATGCGCATGGCCACCGCCTTCGAGGAGGAGCTCCTTCAGGACCTCTCCCCGGAGGAGCGCGGCGCCCTCGGCGAGATGCTGATCCGCCTGCTGCGGAGGGTGGAGCTGACCCAGCCCGACGCCGGCGGCCGGCTGACGGACCTGGAGTAGCCGCTGCCCGGCTCCCAGGGGGCTCCCGGGGGACTCCCGGGGGATCCTTGACACGGCCCTCGGGGATGCGTAGTGTTCTCCGAGTTGTCACGGAGCCGGAACGGTTCTTCGACAACCATCCCGCCGCAGTAGCGGCACCTCAACTCCGCATGATCTCCCGACCGGGACGAATTTCGGCATGCCGAAATTCATTTCGAATGGCTCGATTACGGGTCACCGGGAAAATCCGCTAGAGTTCAGGACGTCGGAACGGCCCAACAGCCGGGAAGACAACCCCCTCTGACTGGGAATCAGACGCCGAAAGGATCTGATAGAGTCGGAACCGCCGGAAGGGACCGGAACGACGAAAGTCGAAAAGGGACCGGAAAGCGCCGAGGAAATCGGATCGGAAAGATCTGATAGAGTCGGAAACGAAGGAAGCGCCCGGAGGAAAGCCCGCGAGGGTGAGTACAAAGGAAGCGTCCGC
>NZ_JBFAYA010000020.1:0-119586 GCF_040681095.1 Streptomyces sp. NPDC051909
CTGTTCTCGCTCGTCCCTCCGGGCGGGGGGGGGGGCGTCGCCCACCCCCCCCCCCCCCCCGCCTCGATTCCGGGACCGGCCGGTCAGCGCTCCCCGGTCAGCGCTCCACGGGCGTCACAGGCTCAGCTTGAAGCCGATGTGCGAGGGCTCGAAACCGAGTCGCTCGTAGAAGCGGTGGGCGTCGGTGCGGCTGACGTCGGAGGTCAGCTGCACCAGTCGGCAGTCCTGCCGCCGGGACTCCTCGACCGCCCACTCGATGAGCCGGCTGCCGAGTCCGCCACCGCGCTCCTCGGCGTGGATGCGGACCCCCTCGATGATCGAGCGGGTCGTGCCCCGGCGGGACAGTCCGGGGATGATCGTGAGCTGAAGGGTGCCGACGACCCGGCCCGCGCGCACGGCGACGACCAGGTGCTGGTGGGGATCCCCGGCCAGTCGGTCGAAGGCGGTGACGTACGGGGTGAGGTCGTCGGGCGACTCTCGCTGGGCGCCCAGGGGGTCGTCCGCGAGCATCGCGACGATGGCGGGCAGGTCGTCCCGCCGGGCGGGCCGGATCTCAAGATCGCTCATGGGGGGCAGGCTATGCGCTGCCCGACGGGCTCAGGGGGGTATGGGGGCTCAGGCAGGGATGTTGAGGCCTTCGACGACCCGTACGAACGGGGCCAGCTCGGGGTTCTGGACAGCGGCGTCCAGGGCCTCGCGCAGGGCGGCGTCGTTGGTGGGGCGGGCCTCGTCGAGCAGCTTCTGGCCGGCCTCGGTGACATCGGTGTAGATGCCGCGCCGGTCCGTGGCGCAGAGGTACCGGGTGAGCAGGCCGCGGTCCTCCAGGCGGGTGACGAGCCGGGTGGTCGCGCTCTGGCTGAGCACCACGGCGTCGGCGACCTGCTTCATCTGGAGGTGGCCGCCGGGGCCGTCGTGCTGGCGGCTGAGGACGTCGAGGAGCGAGTACTCGCGGACACTGAGCCCGTGCCCGGCCTCCAGGGCGCGCTCGATGTGCGACTCGATCCGTCCGTGCAGCAGGGACAGGGCGCACCAGCCCTGGGAGAGGGCCGTCAGGGCGGGGTCCGTCGCGGTCATGTGCGCTCCTCGCTTCCTCGATCTGTCCTCGGTGCCCTCGGCCGGGAGGGGCTTCGGCTCTTTACCAGGGTAGATGATGGAGCGCAAAAAGCCGCGTGTGCAATTACCCCCGCCTTGGGGCCCTGGGCTCAGCCCGCCGCGACGGTGAGCGGGGCGAAGCGGCGGTTCCAGTCGCCCGGCAGGTCGGCACGCGAGCGGATCATGACGGCATTGGTGATGATCTGCTCCAGGCCGTTCGCCTTCAGCCAGGTCACCAGCTCGGTGTGACCGGTGTCGATGTCCGTGCGCAGCGGGCGGTCGGTGGTGGAGGCGAGGGAGGCGATCAGGGCCTGTGCGGTGCCGGCGTCGCGGGCGATCACCGGGCCGACGACATGGGTCTCCATGTTGGGCCAGAGCGCGGCGAAGCCGGTGATCCTTCCGTCCTCCTCGGCGACCCTCAGCTGGTCGGCGAAGGCCGGGAGCCGGGTGAGGAGGTGGGTGCGGTCGGCGCCGAAGATCTCGTGGTCGAGTCGCACCACATGTTGAAGGTCCTCGGCGGTGGCGGGCCGGACAGCGCGCTCGGGCGCGGGTTCGGCAGCCGTGAAGCGCCCCCTGAGCATCTCCGAACGGGCGACCTCGGAGAAGCCCAGCTCCTCGTAGAGCGGCTGCCCGTTGCTCGTGGCGTACAGGCTGACCGGGGTGTCGCCGGCCTCCGCGAGGACATGGCGCATCAGGCGGCGCCCGACGCCCTGGCGGGCGTACCGCTCGGCGACCAGGACCATGCCGATGGCGGCGAGCCCGGGCCCGTACGAGGTGACCACGCAGACCGCGAGCAGCCCCGTGCCCGACGGGTCGTCGATGCCGTGTCCCACCCCCGCGGCGAGCAGCAGACCCCACTTGTGCTCTTCCCGGGGCCAGCCCCGGTTCTCGGAGAGATCGGCGCACGCGAGGAGGTCTTCGGGGCCGAGGCGTCGGATCGGGAGCAGGTCGAGCGGGGGCTGAGAGAGGGGCATGGTGATCAGGCTGTCCGACCTGGCGACGACCCGTCCACCGGTTTACGAGAACTGGTCCTGGCGAGATGCGCGCTCCGTCCGAGGGGCCCGGCGCGCGGCCGATGCGCGCAGGCGGCGGCCGCGCCGGGTCAGCCCCCAGGGCTTCAGCACGGAGATCGCCGTCATGAAGAGATAGGCCGTCGTGGAGACCACGGGGGCTCCCACCAGGCTGCTGTCGGGGACTCCCGCGGCCGCCGCGTGGGCGATCTCCGGACGCAGCGCGAAGATCGTCGCGGCGGCGGTGGCCAGGGTGAGCCAGAACTTGATCCAGACCCAGCGATGCCGGGCGAGACCCCAGGGTGTGCCGAGCGAGAGCACCAGACCGCTGCCGAAGGTCACCAGGGCGACCGGGGCGAGCAGCCAGTCGGCGAACACCTTCATGGCGCGGTAGGCCGCCTGCGTGAGGGACGGGTCCTGGGTGGTGTAGGCGGTGAGGCCGAGGGTGAGCAGCCCCAGGCTGAGGCCGAGCCAGGCCACGGAGACCGCCACATGGACGACGAGGAGCGCCCGCCGAACGGGCCGCTGGAGATGTTTCACGTGAAACACCGTGCCGAAGGGCGGCGGTGTCCCGCGTCTGACCGGGGGAGTAAGCCGACGTACTAGCCTCGGCGTACATGACGACCCCGCGCGGCCGGCGGCTGCATCTCTTCGACCTCGACGGCACGCTGATCCGTGGCTCGGCGGCCGCGGTGGAGATTTCCCGGCAGCTCGGGCTGAGCCGGGAGATCGCGCAGCTGGAGCAGGACTTCCTGCGGCGCGGGCTCACCCCGGACGAGTTCGCGGTCCAGGCCCACGCGCTCTGGTCGGAGCTCACCCCGGAGCAGGTGACCGCAGCCTTCGAGCAGGCGCCCTGGCTGACCGGCATCCGGGAGGTGTGGGCCGAGATCCGGGCCGAGGGCGGTCACTGCGCGGTCATCTCGCTCTCGCCCGACTTCTTCGTCGAGCGGCTCCGCGACTGGGGCGCCGACGCGGCCCACGGCTCCCGCTGGCCGGCCGTGCCCTTCACCGAGCCGATCCACCGCCCGGGCATCCTCGACGCCTCGGCGAAGGTGCGGATCGCCGGGGAGCTCTGTGCGCGCTTCGGGGTCGATCCGGCCGACTGCGTGGCGTACGGCGACTCGATGTCCGACGCGGACCTGTTCGCGATCGTGCCCGAGACCGTGGCCGTGAACGCCGACCACCACCTGGCCGGACTGGCCCGGCACAGCTACTCGGGCGGCGATCTGCGCGAAGCCTTCGCACTCGTCCGAAAGAGCGCAGCCTAGCCCTCCGCGCGGGGCGAATCACCGGGAATCCCACTTTCTGTCCGTCCTCCCCATCGGACTGCCATTCTGCGAACACAGCCAACACAGTGAACGCAGCGGCCGACTGCGGGGAGGCAAGGGACATGACGGATGCTCCGGCTGCGGCACCTGCTGAAACGTTCATCGAGGCGGAGACCGAGGTCGAGGCCGAGGCCGAGAATCCGGCCGACGCGGTGCTCGTCCGGCGCACGCTCGCCGAGATCGCGCCGACGGCGGACCGGGTCACCTCGTACTTCTACGCGCTGCTCTTCACCCGCCATCCCGATCTGCGCGCACTGTTCCCCGCCGCCATGGACGCCCAGCGGGACCGGCTCCTCAAGGCACTGCTCACGGCGGCCGACCACCTGGACAACCCTCCGGTGCTCACCGACTACCTGCGCAACCTCGGGCGCGGGCACCGGAAGTACGGGACCCGGGCCGAGCACTACCCGGCCGTCGGCGAGGCGCTGATCGGCGCCCTGGAGCGGTACGCCGGCAGCAGCTGGGACGCCGAGACCGAGGCGGCCTGGGTCCGCACGTACACGACGATCTCGCAGATCATGATCGACGCCGCCGCCGAGAACGAGAGCCACGCGCCGCCCTGGTGGCAGGCCGAGGTGGTCAGCCATGACCTGCGGACCCCCGACATCGCCGTGATCACGCTGCGGCCCGACCTGCCTTACCCCTTCCTCGCGGGGCAGTACACGACCCTGGAGACGCCCTGGTGGCCGCGGATCTGGCGGCACTACTCCTTCGCGTCCGCGCCCCGGCCGGACGGACTGCTCTCGCTGCATGTGAAGGCGGTGCCCGCGGGCTGGGTGTCCAACGCCCTGGTGCACCGGGCACGCCCCGGTGACGTGCTGCGGCTCGGCCCGCCCGCGGGCTCGATGACCGTCGACCACTCCACCGACAACGGACTGCTCTGTCTCGGCGGGGGGACCGGGATCGCGCCGATCAAGGCGCTGGTCGAGGACGTGGCCGAGCACGGGGACCGGCGGCCGGTCGAGGTCTTCTACGGCGCTCGCAGCGGCCACGACCTCTACGACATCGACACCATGATGCGGCTCCAGCAGACCTTCCCCTGGCTCGCCGTCCGCCCGGTCACCGAGAAGGAGGGACGGCTGCCGGACGCGGTGCGCCGCTACGGGCCGTGGGCCGAGTACGACGCCTATCTCTCGGGGCCGCTCGGCATGATCCGCAGCGGGCTCGACGCGCTGAAGGGCGTGGGCATCCCCACCGACCGGATCCGCCACGACTACCTCGGGGAGGTCGCCCGCGCGTCCTAGCGGCACGCGTTCACACGGTCTAGCCCAGGTCGGGCGCGTGCATGGCGCGGACGCCCTCGATGTTGCCGTCCAGGTAGTGGCGCAGCGAGAGCGGGACCAGGTGGACGGCGGCGATGCCGACCCGGCTGAAGGGCACCCGGACGATCTCGTACTCGCCCAGCGGCTCGTCGACCTCCGGGCCGTGCCGCTGCGAGGTGTCCATGGACTCCAGCCGGCACACGAAGAAGTGCTGGACCTTCACCCCGGAGACCCCGCCGTCCACGATGTGCTCGACGGTGTCGACGAAGCAGGGGACCACGTCGACGATCTTGGCGCCGAGCTCCTCGTGGACCTCGCGGTGCAGGGCCTCGACGACCGTCGCGTCGGTGGGCTCGACCCCGCCGCCGGGGGTCACCCAGTAGGGATCCACACCCGGCTTGGTGCGCTTGATGAGGATCAGGTCGTCCCCGTCGAGCAGGATGGCGCGTGCGGTGCGCTTGACCACGGGTCGTTCGGTCATGGGAAGAAAATGGCCCGTCCCCGCTGTCCTGAAACGCGCCCCGCCCCGAAACTCACCAGTCCCCCGCGACACGCAGCAGCCACTCGTGGGCGCGGGCGATGTGCGGCAGGGCGAGCGTGCCGGTGCGGACGACGAGGAAATAGGTGCGCAGCGGCGGCACCGGAGGGTCGAGCAGCGCCACCAGACGTCCGCGCGCCAGCTCCTCCTCGCACAGATAGCGGGGCAGCACGGCGAGGCCCGCGCCGGAGGCGGCGGACTCCCGGACGGCCCGCAGATCGGGGGCGATCACGGTCGCGGCGGTGGCGGGCGCGGAGTCGAAGACGGCCGCCCAGTAGCGGGTGACGAAGGGCAGCGACTCGTGCACCTCGACCACCGGCAGCTGTTCCAGGACGACGGCGCCCGTGCGCGGCAGCACCCCGGGGGAGAGCTTCGCGGCCCAGCGCGGGGCCGCGACCAGGACGTGTTCCTCGTCCCAGAGCGGGGTGGCGGTGAACAGCTCGCCCCGGGGCCGGGCGACCGTGACGGCCAGGTCGTGGTGGCCGGCGGCCAGACCGTCCAGGATCTCCTCCGCGTCACTCAGGAGTGAGGAGCGGACCGCGAGGCCCTGGGCGACCAGCGGGGTCAGGGCGGGCAGCACCCGGGCCGCCGTGAACTCGGGCGGCCCGGCGACATGCAGGGTGCCCACCCCGGTCCGTTCGCCGAGGCCGGTCTCGGTGATCTCGACCAGGGCGTCCAGGTGCGGGGCGGCGCGATGGGCGAGCTCGTCGCCGATGGTGGTGGGGGTGACCCCACGGGCCCGTCTGAGGAACAGCGGCCTGCCGAGCTGGCGCTCCAGGCTGCGGATCTGGCTGGTGACGGCCGGCTGGGAGAGGCCGAGGAGCGCGGCGGCGCGGGTGAAGGAACCGGCCCGGTGCACCGCGACGAAGGTGCGCAGCAGCGTCAGGTCCATGTCCGTCCGCCCCTCCCGGCCGCGCGGGCCGTTCGACCCGGGCGGTCCGCTGCCGGTGCCTCAGGACCGTCCAACTATAAATAAGTCGATAGGTCGCTGTCGCTACCGTGATTGGACACTGACGCAGAGTCAATTAGCCTTGTTCGGGCGGATGTCCGCGAGGAACACCGCCGGGGGACGGGGGGCGTTCCGAGCCACGAGGGGGGAGGCTCGGAACGCCCTGCCGCGTCAGCCGAGCGCCTTGGCGGTGTCGTCGAGGGCGCGCAGGACGTCGGCGATCAGGTCCTCCGGGTCCTCCGCGCCGACCGAGAAGCGGACGAAGCCCTCCGGCACGGCGTCGCCGCCCCAGCGTCCGCGCCGTTCGGCGGTGGACCGCACGCCGCCGAAGCTGGTCGCCTCCTCCACCAGGTGCAGGGCCCCCAGGAAGTGCTCGGCCCACGCCCGGTCCGGCAGCTCGAAGGAGATGACGGAGCCGAAGCGGCGCATCTGGCGGGCAGCCACCTCGTGCGAGGGGTCGTCGGGCAGGCCCGGGTAGCGCAGCCCGGTCACGTGCCGGTGCCCCTTGAGCGCCTCGGCGACGGCGAGCGCGGTGCCGCACTGCCGGTCGATCCGCAGCTGGAGGGTGGCCAGCGAGCGGTGCGCGAGCCAGGCCTCCATGGGGCCGGGAATCGCGCCGACGATCTTGCGCCAGCGCCGTACCTCGGCGGCCCGCTCGGCATCGCGGCAGCTGACGTGCCCGAGCAGGATGTCGCCGTGCCCGGACATGCCCTTGGTGTCGCTGGCCACCGAGAAGTCGGCGCCCAGCAGCAGCGGCCGCTGGCCGAGCGGGGTCGCCAGGGTGTTGTCGACGGCGACCAGCGCCCCGGCCTCGTGGGCGGCGTCCGCCAGGCGGCGCAGGTCGCACACGTCGAGCCCGGGGTTGGACGGGGTCTCGATCCACAGCAGCTTCGCCCCGGCCAGGACGGACAGCTGGGCGTCGCCGCCGGTCGGCGCGGAGCGCACCTCGACGCCGTACGCCCGCAACTGCTCGTGCACCAGCGGCACGGCCTGATAGCCGTCGGAGGGGACGACGACCACGTCGCCGGCCTTCAGCTGGGAGAACAGGACGGCGGAGATGGCGGCCATGCCGGAGGCGAAGACCAGCGTCTCCACTCCGCTCTCCCCCGGCGCCTCCAGCTCGCTGACGGCGCGTTCCAGATGGGTCCAGGTCGGGTTCTCGTCCCGGCCGTAGGTGTACGGGCCGGTCGGCTCGCCGGGCAGGTGGAAATGGGCCGCGAAGACCGGGCCGGGCAGCGTGGGCTCGTACTTCACGGGCTCGGGCAGCCCCGCACGTACCGCCAGGGTGCCGTCCCCGATCCCGCCGAGTCCGTCCCCCGCCGTACGCAGGGTCGTGTCACCGCTCATGCCGTCCGCTCCTTCACTGCCTCGCGCACGGCGGCGAGCAGTCCCTCGCTCGCCGCCTCGACCATCTCCAGGCACTCCTCGAAGCCGCCCCGGTCACCGTAATAGGGGTCCGGAACGTCGAGACCGGCGCCCGCCGCGACGGCGCCGGGCGTGGGGACGAGGGCGGGGTCGTAGGAGCGCAGCAGCCGTACCTTGGCGGCGTCCTCGGGGGTGGGTGCGAGCCGCCGCAGCTCCCGCGCGTGGCCCTCGTCGAGGGCGATCACCAGGTCGAGCGCGGGGAACCAGGACGCGCGGAACTGCCGGGCGGTGTGCTCGGAGCCGTATCCGCTCTCCTCCAGGACGGCGACGGTACGGGGATCGGCGGCGTGGCCCTCGTGCCAGCCCCCGGTCCCGGCGCTGTCCACCTCCACCACGCCGGCCAGACCGGCCTCGGCCACGCGGGCGCGGAAGACGTGCTCGGCCATCGGGGAGCGGCAGATGTTGCCCGTGCAGACGAAACAGACGCGGTACGTCATGGCGGGCGGGCCTCAGTCGCCGTCGGGGAGCACGATGTTCAGCGCCCACGAGACGACGGAGATGATCAGGCCGCCGAGCACGGCGGTCCAGAAGCCCTCCACGTGGAAGCTGAGGTCGAACTGCTCGGCGAGCCAGGACGTCAGGAGCAGCATCAGCGCGTTGACGACCAGGGTGATCAGCCCGAGGGTCAGGATGAAGAGCGGAAACGTGAGCAGCTTCACGACCGGCTTGACCAGGAAGTTCACCAGGCCGAAGACCAGGGCGACGAGGATGAGGGTCCAGGCCTTCTTGCCGGTGCTGTCACCGGTCAGCGTGATGTCCTGCAGCAGCCAGATGGCCACGGCCAGTGCGCCCGCGTTCGCGAGCGTCTTGACGACGAAATTCTTCATGTGTCAGATCGTGGCAGACATGATCTGGCTGGAAACAGGGGCGGACGAGCAATGAAGGTATTCCGACTGGACGAGCTGGAGGCGGAGCGCGCCGCCAACGACGGCGCCTACCTCCAGTTCCTGCGGGAGCGGAACATGTCGGTGGGCCTGTACGCGCTCGACGCCGGGCAGCTCGACCCGCAGCAGCCGCACGGGCAGGACGAGGTGTACTTCGTGGTGAGCGGCCGGGCGGCGATCACGGTGGGGACGGAGACGACCCAGGTGGCGCGGGGCAGCGTGGTCTATGTGCCGGCGGGCGTGCCGCACAAGTTCCACCACATCACCGAGGACCTGCGGGTCATGGTGGTCTTCTCGCCGCCGGAGGCGTGAGCCAGGGGGGACGAGCCTGGCGGCATGAGCCCGGGGGGCATGGCTCCGGAGTCCCCGGCCCGGACCCTGACCCTCCCCGGTCCGGAACCCCCGGGTCCCTTAGGGGACGGATCAGGGAAGAGCGGGGGCCGGGAGGGGCCCGCGGGCTTGGTGGGCGGCCCTAGCATCGAGGTGTCGGACGCAGAGGGCGCCGGCGGACTGGGCGGCGCGGCCCCTTCGGGCGCGCACTCTTCGGAGATGAGGTAAGCGCAATGGCGGTGAAGGAGATTCTCGCGGGGATGCCGTGGTGGGTGAAGTGGATCGCCATACCCGTCATCGCACTGGTCGTCTTCGGCGGCCTGATCACCAGCGTCCTGACCTTCGTGGTCGGTCTGCTGTTCAAGCTGCTGGTGTTCGTCGCGCTGGTCGGTGGACTGATCTACCTCGTCCGCAAGTTCACTTCCTCGTCCGGTTCGCGCGGCGACTGGTAGACCCCGGCCGGGAGGTTCCGCTCAACACGGGTTACCCGCCGGTATGAATGCGCTGTCGGGCATTAGCCCGGCAGAGGGAACGCGCAGGTGGAAACCCGTGCGCCCCCAGAGGCTGCCATTAGGGTGGAAAACCTCCGCCGCCCCGGGAACCACAGGCGTAGGCCTCCGCTCACGACCCGCGTGATTCGTGTCCGTCCCCGGACGGGTCCACCACGGGATCCACCGGTCCCGGGTCGCGGCGGGCGCGCGGGGGCGGCCCCCGCGGGCGGGTGCGACGCACTCGTCGACACGCCTGGGGGTGACCTTTGGCCACTGCTTCGCAGCCCGCTGCGCCAACCCTGATCGGTTCGGTACAGCGGGCGCTGAGACTTCTGGAGGCCGTGGGCTCCCACGAGGACGGGGCCCCCGCCAAACAGCTCGCGCGCGAGGCGGGACTTCCGCTTCCCACCGCGTACCACCTGCTCCGCACCCTGACGCACGAGGGCTATCTGCGCCGCGAGAAGGGTGTGTTCGTCTTCGGCGACGCCGCCGGCCGTCTGGTCGGCGGTGGAGTTCTGCAGAATCGTCGCACCAAGATCGAAGACTCTCTCGCCCACTGGCGGGACTCCATCGGCGTCCCCGTCTACTTCGCCATCTACCGCGAAGGCGAGATCGAGCTCGTCGCCGTCGCCGACACCCCGGCCGCCCCCGCCGTCGAGGAGTGGGCGGACTTCAGGGAGACCGGTCACGCGCACGCCATCGGGCAGTGTCTGCTCAGCCAACTGGATCTGAAGAGTCGTCAAGACCACCTCGACCGGCATCCGGTGCATGCCCTCACGCCGTATACGGTGCGTAATCGACGTGCCCTTTTGGACCGTTTGGGCGGTATAGGGCGAATGGAGCCCCTGGTGGAGCGTCAGGAATATGCGCTCGGCACAGTTTGTGCCGCCATCCCCATCACCGCGGGGTCCACGGCGGCCGCGGTGGCGATTTCTCTCCCACTTCACCAGGAAGAACGGTTGCTACCTGCTATCGCGCGGCTACAGAATGAGATCGGAAGGCTCTTCAGCTCGCTTGCTTTCTCTATCAGTATCTGAAAAATCACTCCTTGTGATCTGCTAGCGCTTACAGCACGATTGCGTCAAGAGGGCCATGGGGGATCATTCCCGGCCGTTTCGACCACAGCTTTCAGCAGCGTGTTTACACAACTGCTCATCAACTGCGGGGTACATGATGCGAGAGACGGTTCAGGCCGAAGTCCTGATGAGCTTCCTCGTCTCCGAGGAGCTCTCCTTCAGGATCCCGGTGGAACTGCGATACGAGACCCGCGATCCCTACGCGGTGCGGATGACGTTCCACCTGCCCGGAGACGCGCCGGTGACCTGGGCCTTCGGCCGGGAGCTGCTCCTCGACGGGATCAACCGGCCGAGCGGGGACGGCGATGTGCACATCGCCCCCACCGACCCCGAGAGCCTCTCCGACGTGATGATCCGCCTCCAGGTCGGCGGCGACCGCGCCCTGTTCCGCGCGAGCGCACCGCCGCTGGTGGCCTTCCTCGACCGTACGGACAAGCTCGTACCGCTCGGACAGGAGCGCACGCAGGGTGACTTCGAGGACCACCTCGAGGCCGCGCTCGGTCGGATCCTCGCCGAGGAGAACGCGGGCTGACGGCAGGGCCGCCCCGCCCCCGCCCCTGCACCCCGGCCCGGCATCCGTCCCCACCCGAGCCCCGGCACCCCTCCCGTACGGGTCAGCGCCCACCCGGCCCGTACGCCCGACTCCTCTTCCTCCGACTCCTCTTGGTCCGAGACCTCCCTTGGTCCGACTCCCCTTGGTCCGACTCCCCGTCGTCCGGCGTCACTTGGCGCGGCGTCGACGGCCGCCGCCTCCGGCGGCCCGCCCGCCCCGGCCCGCGCGGCCGCCGCCCGGGCTCGTGCCGGTCTCCGCAGCCCCAGGCCCCGGCCGGTCCGCCGACACGACGAGCGACGCGAGGGCGGTGGTGATCGGCACCGAGGCGACCAGCCCGATCGAGCCGACCAGGGTCCGCACGATCTCCTCCGCGACCAGCTCGCTGTTGGCCACCGTGCCCACGCTGCTCTGCGCGATCGAGAACAGCAGGAGCAGCGGCAGGGCCGCGCCCGCGTAGGCCAGGACCAGGGTGTTCACCACCGAGGCGATGTGGTCGCGCCCGATCCGGATCGCGGCCCGGTAGAGCCGCCGCGGCCCCATGTCCGGGTCGGCCTGGTGCAGTTCCCAGACCGCGGAGGTCTGGGTGACGGTCACGTCGTCGAGCACGCCGAGCGAGCCGATGATGATTCCGGCGAGCAGCAGACCGGACATGTCGATCTCGGGGTAGAGCCCGTGGATGAGACCGGTGTTGTCGTCGGTGTTGCCGCTGAGCGAGGCCCAGTCGATGAAGACCGAGCCGAGCAGCCCGATCAACAGCAGTGAGACCAGGGTGCCGAGCACCGCGACCGAGGTGCGGGCCGAGAGGCCGTGGCACATGTAGAGCGCGATCAGCATGATCGCACTCGAACCGACGACGGCGACGAGCAGCGGATTCGAGCCCTCGAGGATCGCCGGCAGGATGAACATGGTCAGCACCAGGAAGCTGATGGCGAGCGCGATCAGCGCCATCACGCCGCGCATCCGGCCGACGATCACGACGGCGAGCGCGAAGATGCCGGCGAGGACCGCGATCGGCACCTTCCGGTTCACGTCGGTGACGGAGTACTGGAGGTCCTGCGGGGCGTCGGGAGCGTACGCCACCACCACGCCCTGCCCCTCGTGGAGTTGGCGCGGCGCGTCCGGCTGCACGATCTCGATGAACCTGCGGCCCTTGTCCTGGCCGGTGGTGACCTCGACGGTGGCCTTATCGCACTGCCCCTGCTGCCCGTTGACCGCCTCGCGCCCCTCAGGGGTGGAGGTGTCGCCGGTCGGCGGGACCTGGGCGGCGTTCACGTCCTTGCAGTCGACGTGCTCGACGGCGACGACCTTGCCCTGCTCGGTCTGCCGGTCGAAGCCGACGCCGGTGCGCTGGTGGCCGGGCGTCGCGCCCGGCCACAGCACCACGAGGCCGACGACGACGGCGGTGGCGAAGGGGATCAGGACGGCCGCGATGACCCTGCGCAGATGCCGGGAGACCGGCGCGGCGGGGCCGTGACCGTGCGCATGAGAATGCCCATGACCGTGCTCGGGTCCGTGCTCGGGCCGGTGCTCATGGCTGTGCTCACGGCCGTGCGGTTCGGGGGGCTGCTCGGAGGAAGTCACCGCCCGATCATCGCAAGAACGTCGAGACCCCCACTGTTCAGCACGCCCGGGGTGCCGCTAGCGTGGTGACACCTTTGCACACGCGGGAGCTCGGAGCACCGGGCTGAGAGGGCGCTGACGAATCGCTGCGCCGACCGCCGAACCTGTTACCGGGTAATGCCGGCGTAGGGAGATCGGTCTCATGACCATTCAGGATGCACACACGCCTGCCTCCGACCAGAACGCCCCGCAGGGCGGCGGCCAGGGCCAGCGCACGCCGGGCTGGCACAAGGGTTACGTCGAGGGCTCCCGCCCCGACCTCCGGGTGCCCGTCCGACAGGTACACCTCACCAACGGCAAGGACGTGACGCTGTACGACACGTCCGGCCCGTACACCGACCCGACCGTCGAGACGGACGTCCGAAGGGGTCTGGCGCCGCTGCGCGAGAACTGGATCATCGCGCGCGGCGACACCGAGGAGTACCCGGGCCGTCCGGTCCGGCCCGAGGACGACGGCATCAAGCACACCTCGCCGCGCGGCGGCGGGCTCAGGAACCTCGACGCCGTCTTCCCCGGCCGGCCCCGGCTGCCCCGCCGCGGCCGCGCCGGCCAGGCCGTCACGCAGCTCGCGTACGCCCGCCGGGGCGAGATCACCCCGGAGATGGAGTACGTCGCGATCCGCGAGAACGTCTCCCCCGAGGTCGTACGGGAGGAGATCGCGGCGGGCCGTGCCGTGCTGCCGGCGAACGTCAACCACCCGGAGATCGAGCCGATGATCATCGGCAAGCGGTTCCTGGTGAAGGTCAACGCCAACATCGGCAACTCCGCGGTCACCTCCTCCATCGAGGAGGAGGTGGAGAAGATGACCTGGGCGACCAAGTGGGGCGCCGACACGGTCATGGACCTCTCCACCGGCCGCAACATCCACACCACCCGCGAGTGGGTGCTGCGCAACTCCCCCGTGCCGATCGGCACCGTGCCGCTCTACCAGGCCCTGGAGAAGGTCGACGGCAAGGCCGAGGAGCTGACCTGGGAGATCTACAAGGACACGGTCATCGAGCAGGCCGAGCAGGGCGTCGACTACATGACGGTGCACGCCGGCGTGCTGCTGCCGTACGTGCCGCTCACCGCCCGCCGCAAGACCGGCATCGTCTCGCGCGGCGGCTCGATCATGGCCGCGTGGTGTCTCGCGCACCACGAGGAGAACTTCCTCTACACGAACTTCGAGGAGCTCTGCGAGATCCTCGCGGCGTACGACGTCACGTACTCGCTCGGCGACGGTCTCCGGCCCGGCTCGATCGCGGACGCCAACGACGACGCGCAGTTCGCGGAGCTGCGCACGCTCGGCGAGCTGAACACGATCGCCAAGCGGCACAACGTGCAGACGATGATCGAGGGCCCGGGCCATGTCCCGATGCACAAGATCAAGGAGAACATCGACCTCCAGCAGGAGATCTGCGAGGAGGCGCCGTTCTACACGCTCGGCCCGCTGACCACGGACGTCGCCCCGGCGTACGACCACATCACCTCGGGCATCGGCGCCGCGATGATCGCCTGGTGGGGCACCGCGATGCTCTGCTACGTCACGCCCAAGGAGCACCTGGGCCTGCCGAACAAGGACGACGTGAAGACCGGCGTCATCACGTACAAGATCGCGGCCCACGCGGCGGACCTCGCCAAGGGCCACCCGGGCGCGCAGGAGTGGGACGACGCGCTCTCGGACGCGCGGTTCGAGTTCCGCTGGGAGGACCAGTTCAACCTGGCCATGGACCCCGTCACGGCGCGTGAGTTCCACGACGAGACGCTGCCGGCGGAGCCCGCGAAGACGGCGCACTTCTGCTCGATGTGCGGCCCGAAGTTCTGCTCGATGAAGATCTCCCAGGACATCCGCCGTGAGCACGGCGGCGACCTGAAGGCGGAGGAGATCGAGGCGGGCATGGCCGAGAAGTCGGCGGAGTTCGCCGCCGCGGGCAACCGGGTCTACCTGCCGATGGCGGACTGATCCGGAGACCGGAAGCACGAGACGGGCCCGTGACCCCGGGGGGAGTCACGGGCCCGCCTACGATCACGCATGCGTGCATGCGTGCACGCCTGCACGCCTGCACGCCTGCACGCCTGGTGGCAACGCGAACGTGGCCTGCGGAGGGGGATCGATGGGAAGCACCGGGGTGGTGCGGTGGAAGGCGACCGGCAAGGTGCGGTCGTTGGCATGGGACGGGGAGGACCTCGTCGACCGAGTGGACGGGGGACGGCGCTGGACATCCGACGGCGTCGAGCACCAATCGGGACGCATGTACGCGTACCCCTTCGACCGGGCCGTCGTCTCGCCGTCCGGCCGGTACACCGTCGCGTACACCGAGCGGGGGACGAAGGCGCTGCTCCTCGACGGACAGCGGATCGTCCGTGAGCTCGACCGGAGCTACTACCACGCCAAGGACTTCGACTACCCGGTGACGCTGGGCGCGCTCGCCGACGGTCGGGAGGTGCTGGTGCACTGTCCCGAAAGCCATGAAGTCGTCGAAGTCGAGGACGTGGCAACCGGTGAGCGGCTCACTCAGGGCGAGCGGCTGCCGACCGACGTCTTCCATTCCAGGCTTGCGATGAGTCCCGACGGCAAGCGGCTCCTCTCGGCCGGCTGGCTGTGGAGTCCGTTCGGGATCGTCCGGGTGTACGACCTCGAACGGGCGCTGACAGAGCCGGCCGTGCTCGACAGCGAGGGCCTCCTGCCGTCGTGGAGCTGGGTGGACGCCGAGATCGACGCCGCGTGTTGGCTCGACGGCGATCGCCTGGCGGTGGCGACGGGCGAGGACGAGGGCGACGAGGGCGACGAGGGCGACGACGGCGACGACGACGGGGACGACCCGGCAACGCTGGGGCCCAGGCAGTTGGGCGTGTGGTCGCTGTCGGAGCGGAGATGGCTGCACAGGCACCGGCTTGAGCTTCCGGCGGGCACGCTCATCGGGCACGGTGACGGCGTCATCTCGCTGTACGAGTACCCGCGGCTGATCGATGTGGCCACCGGAGCCGTTCTCGCGGAGTGGCCGGAGGTCGGAGTCCCCTCGCGAGTCGGCAGCTACGGGGTGAGACACGTACCGACTCCCGTGGCCGCGCTTCATCCGGACGGCAGTCGTCTGGCGGTGGCCCGGCCGGACGGAATCGCGATCATCGCGCTTCCTTCACGGGCCGGCCGCTGAGCGGTCGTTGAACCTGCGATCAGAAGCGCCGAGACCGGCAAGAACCAGCCATTCGGGCCGTGCGCTCGGCAGACTGGGACCATGACAGCGAGATCTCTCAGCAAGGGTGCCAACGTTCCCGTGGACTCTCCGGCGGTGCGCGCCGAGCTCGTCTGGGCGCCCGGATCGGGGGTGCCCGATGTCGACGCCTCGGCGTTGCTGCTGACCTCGGCCGGGAGGGTCCGAGACGACGGCGACTTCGTCTTCTACAACCAGCCGCGGCATGCGTCCGGCGCCGTGGCTCATCTGGGGAAGCGGAGTACGGGCGGCGATGTCATGGGCGACAGCGTGGCGGTGGACCTCCGCTCGCTGGAGCCCGAGGTCGAGCGCGTCGTGCTGTGCGCCTCGGCGGACGGCGGGACGTTCGGGCAGGTGCCCGGGCTGATGCTGCGGCTGCTGGACGCGGCCTCCGGGAACGAACTGGCGCGCTTCGACATGGCCGCCGGGACCGAGACGGCGTTCATCTGCGGCGAGCTGTACCTGCGGCAGGGGCAGTGGAAGTTCCGGGCGGTGGGGCAGGGTTACGCGGCAGGGCTCGCCGGTCTCGCCACGGAGTTCGGCATCACGGTCGACGAGCCGTCCACCCCGGCCCCGGCCCCGGCTCCGGCTCCGGCTCCGGCCCCGGCCCTGGCCCCGGCTCCGGTGCCGCCGCCCGCCGCCGTATCTGCTCCGTCCGCCGGGCCGCGCCTCGGCAAGGGTGAGGAGCGGCTCCCCGTGGACATGCGCAAGCGCCTGTCGCTGCGCAAGGAACAGGTCGCGGTCAGCCTGCGCAAGCACGGAGCGGAGGGGGTCGTCGCACGGGTCGTCCTCGTCCTCGACGCCTCCGGCTCCATGAGCTTCCTGTACACGCGCGGCGTCGTGGCCGACGTGGTGGAGCGGATGGCCGCGGTCGCCGCCCAGCTCGACGACGACGGTGAGATGCAGGCCTGGACGTTCGCCTCCCAGCCGGCCCGGCTGCCCGACCTCCGGCTCGGCGAACTCCCCGACTGGCTGCGCCTGCACGTACGCGTCGGGCAGGTCGGTCTCTTCCGCCGCAACAAGAGGCCGAGGGGTCTGGAACCCGGGCAGGTCGACATGCGGACGGTGGGCATCCAGAACGAGGAGCAGCGCGTCATCGCCGAGGTGCGCTCCTACGTCGCCCAGAACCCCGCGCCCGTCCCCACCCTGGTGCTGTTCTTCTCCGACGGCGGCGTCTACCGCAACGCCGAGATCGAGCAGGAGCTGCGCGCGGCGGCGGAGGAGCCGATCTTCTGGCAGTTCGTCGGCCTGGGCCGGTCCGACTACGGAGTCCTCGAACGCTTCGACACGCTGCCCGGCCGCCGCGTCGACAACGTCGGCTTCTTCGCCGTCGACGACATCAGCACGGTCCCCGACCCCGAGCTCTACGACCGGCTCCTGTCCGAGTTCCCGAGCTGGATCACCGCCGCGCGCCGGGCCGGCATCCTCTGACCGACCGCTACGGTCTCCTCGTACGTACGTACGTACGTACGTGCGTGCGAGACGGAGGCGGAGGCGGAGGTAGGGGTGGGGTCGATGGAGGACGTCGTCGAGGTGGCGTACGGCGAGGGCTGGGACCTGGCCACGCGCACACTGTGGCGGCCGCTGACCGCGGAGGCGGCGGCGGTACGGGACGCGGCCGGGCTGCCGTATGTCGCGGCGTACCGGCGGGCCGGGCGGGAGGCGCCGCTGGAGGTGCGGCTGACGTCCTGGCGGGACCACTTCACGGGCGTGTGGGTGTACGACGAGCAGGGCCGGCGCACCTGTCGGCTGGACCTGCGGCTGCTCGACGGCGACCGGCTGCTGCATCACGAGGCGGAGCGCTGGTCGTACCCGGCAGCCGGGGCGCCCGAGTTCGACCCGGGGTGCGAGCGGCGGAAGATGACGCTGTATCCGGACGGGCGCGGGAGTGACGAGCGGGAGCGGCCGGGCCGCGGCCTCTTCGTGAGCTCGGCCGACGTGCCGGAGGAACAGCGCCGGCTGGACCGGCCGGGGTTCGGTTCCTGGCCGCTGTTCTCGGCGCAGGAGCATGGGATTGCGGACGGGGTGCCGTTCGCCGTGGCAGAGCCGGAGCCGGAGCCGGAGCCGGAGGGGAACGGCGAGGGGGAGCCGAAGGGACTCTGGTCGGCGCCGCGGCCGGCCGAACCCGTCTGCCTGGACGAGCTGTTCCGGCCGGGGACGCGCCTCGCCGCCGGTTACCACCCCGACGTGACCGTTCTGCCGCCAGTCGCACAGGGCACCCTGCGCGTGCCCAGCGGGGAGTTGGCGGTCGACGCCCCCGACAACTACGGCGAGGGAGGCCCGAGGATCGTGATCCCCGTGCCACCGGGCGAGTACGCCCTCGAGGAGGCGCAGACCCGCGCCCGGGGCGAGAGCTACGTGAGCACGCCGGCCGCACGGCTGAGACTGAGCGACGCTCCGGTGGCGTCCTGGGAGATGGCGCTGGGGGAGGACGACGACGTCCGGCTGCTCGGAGACGGCGAGGCGTACGGTTTCGGCACGGACGGGGCGAGCGGCTGCTTCGCCGACGCCGCTGCCTGGGATGCGTTGAAGCAGCGCTTCGCGCGGGCGCACATGGAGGGCGACGAGGAGGCCGGGGAGGGCATCGCGGACTCCCTGTACTTCCTGCGTACCGCGGACCCGGAGGCTGCCGGTGGCGCGGGCGCCGACCTGGCGGCCTTCTACACGTGCGGGGACGGCGTGTGGCCGGTGTGGATCGGGCGGTCGGCGGCGGGGGACGTCGTCTGTGTGACGGTGGTGGGGGACTTCGACTACATGGCCCCGAAGGTCATCGCGCAGCCCACCGCCTGACGGTCACTCGGGCCGCCGCTCCGGCGAGCCGAAGTCCGGGCTCGTGAAGTCCGGGCTCGAGTAGGAGGGGCGGATGTCGGACGCGCCCTCGTTCGGGCTGGTGAAGTCCGGGCCGCTGTAGCCGACCTTGGGTATCCGGCCGGCCGGGGGCGGGGTCTGCTTCCGTACGGCCGGGGCTGGGGTCGGCGCCGGGGCTGGGGCTGGGGTTGGGGCCGATGGCGGTGGCGTCGCGGCGAGCGCGTCGCGGAGGAACGGGAGCAGGCCCCGTTCCAGGAGGGCCGTGCGCCAGGCGGCCCGGGCGCGCGTCAGCTCGTCGTCGGGGGCCTCGGCCGGGACCTCCGTGGCGCTGTTGCGCAGCGCGGTGACGAGGAGGCCGGCCCCGGCCCACAGCAGGCCGGCCGCCGCGACGGAGCCGAAGAACAGGCCGGCGGTGAGCAGCGCGTCGGCGAAGGCCGGGGCGGGGTCCAGCATCTTCAGGACGGCGCCGACGAGCAGGAAGATGACGGCCGCGGTGCCCGCGAGGAGCGGGGCGAGGACGGTCACGACGGCGACGACCCCCGCACCGCCGACGACACCCGGGCCGCCCCGGCCGTCGGCCAGGACCTCGGCCGCGTCGGGTGCGGCGGTCGCCCGCACCTGTTCGCGGAGCTGCTCGCGGACCTTCACGAAGTGGTCGTACTCGGTCGCGGCGGCGGTCGTGATGAGCGCGGTCGCGTTCAGGGCCATCGCGCGCAGCTGGGCCGTGCTGAGCCGGGTCCCGGCCTCGGCGAGGTCCGGGTGGGCGTGCGCGTTGCGCAGTGCGTCGTCGACGACCCGCTCGAACTCGGCGCGGTCCTCGGTCAGCAGGTGCGGAGCCACGTTCATGTGCATCCCCCGATGCTCCGTAGGGGCCGGAACCGACCGCTGCGGACGGCGGTTCAGGCGGAAACGGAGGAGAGCCTGCTACGGATGAGCCGATGGTAGGGCGGTCACGGCCCGTGGTGACAGGGTGTTTCGGGAAATCGACTTCCCCGGATGCGGAGTGTTATGCGTCAGGCGGGCAGCGGGAGTTGGACGACCAGCAGCTTTCCGGCCATGGTCACTCCGCCGTCCATCGCGATGGCGAGACCGTCCGCGTAGACGTGCGGACCGTCCACGACCGGGCGCTCGCCCTCCTCGCCGTCCTCCGTGCCGACCTGGCCGAGGAGGTACGGAATGGGGCTGTGGCCGTGCACGATCCGGTGCCCGCCGTAGGTGCCGAGCAGCTCCTGCACCGCCTGCGGCCCAGCGGCCTCGTCACGGAACGCGAAGCGCTTGGTGAACTTCCGGAAGAGGTCCCAGACCTCGTCCGCGTCGTTCCGGGTGAGGATCTCGTGGACCTTGTCGTTGACGTCCTCGATGGTCTGGCCGTACTCCAGGTACGCGGTGGTGTCCGAATGGAGCAGCAGGTGCCCGTCCTGCTCCACCACGGCGTCGAGCCGGGACATCCACTGCAGGTGCATGTCCGTGAGGCGGTCCATGTCGTGCTTCTGGCCGCCGTTGAGCAGCCAGGCCGCCTGGAAGGTGGCGGTGCCGGCGCCGGAGTTGACGGGGGTGTCGCCGAAACGCTTGGCGCCGATGAGCAGCAGCTCGTGATTGCCCATCAGGGCCTTGCAGTAGCCGCCGGCGGCGGCCGCCTCGGCGGACAGGCGCATCACCAGGTCGATCACGCCGATGCCGTCGGGGCCGCGGTCCGTGAAGTCGCCGAGGAACCACAGGCGGGCGTTGCCCGCGGCCCAGTGGCCGTTCTCGTCGATGAGGCCCTGGGCGTGCAGCGCCTCCAGGAGCTCGTCCAGGTAGCCGTGGACGTCGCCCACGACGTAGAGCGGGCCGCGGCCGTCGGAGGCCGCGGCGGGGGCGGGCAGGGGTGCCGTGGCGACCGGCACCTGGAGGGTGTCGCCCCGGTTGATGACCGGCAGGTCGCGCTCGGTGGGGGTGTAGCCCTCGGGCTCGTCGTCCGGGTAGGCGTTGCCGGGGTGCCCGGAGGCCGCGGGAGCCGCGGGAGCCGCGGGAGCCGTGGGTGCCGGGGGAGCCACGGGGGCGCCGTAGGACGGCTCGTACGCCGCCTGGGCCGGGCTCGCCGCCGGGTGCTGGGGCGCGAGGGAGCCGAGGTGCAGCGTGGCGTCGGCAGGTGTGGGTGCGGGCGCGGCGGCGGGCACGGCGGCAGGCGTGGGGGCAGGCGCTTGTGCGGCCGCGGGTGCCGGGGCGGTCGTAGACGCGGGCGCGGGGACCTCGGCCGGGAACGGCTCGGTCGTATGGCTCTGGACGGGCACCCGCGCGTACGGAGGTACACGGAAGTCACGCAACGTCGCCGTGCGCACCACGGGTTCCTGCCCGGCCCCCTGTGTCATCGACCCCTCCACCACCGTCGCGATGCCCTGCACATCGCGGACCGGTCCTGGTCGGGGTGGTCCGCGGTGTCGTCCGCCCATCATAGGAATGAGGGTCCGCCTCTGTGACGCACCAGGGGTGGTGAATCCGGGTCCACTCCGGGTTCACTGGTTGTTTCGCCCGAATTGGGAAGGTCCAGGCCAGGGAAGGGACCGGGGCGCGCCGAGGTTTGTCCCCGGACCGCTCCAGAGATGCGGCCCCCGCCCCGCACCTCTGGAGCCCCGTTCCCCGTCCCCGTTCCCCGTCCCCGGCCGCGCGCCCCCGCGTGCGGCCGGTCCCCCGCGCCCCCTTTCCGCTCCCCTCCCGGGATCAGTCCTTCGAGGGAGAGCGCGGCGGGCTGACCGTCGTCCGCGGCGGGCGGCGCTGCGAGGAGGTGCGGACGATCAGCTCCGTCGGTATCACCTGCTCGACCGGGCCGTCCGTCTCGATGCCCTCGATGGCGTCGATGAGCAGCTGGACGACGGCGGTGCCGATCCGGCGCGGTTTCAGCGAGAGCGTCGTGATCGGCGGCTCGGTGTTCGCGTAGACCGTGGACTCGCTGCAGCACACGAGCAGCAGGTCGTCGGGGACCCGCAGTCCGTAGCGGCGGGCGGCCGCGAGCAGATCGGTGCCGTTGGGGTCGAACAGCCCGTAGACGGCGTCCGGGCGGTCCGGCCGGGCGAGCAGCCGGTCGGCGGCGACGGCCCCCGCGCAGGGGTCGTGCGCCGGGTAGGCCTCGTACACCGGGTCCTGGCCGACCCGTTCGCACCAGTTGAGATAGGCGGTGGTGGACAGGCGGGTGTACGTGTCGGTGGTGGTCCCGGTGAGCAGGCCGATCCGGCGGGCGCCGGCCGCGGCCAGGTGGTCGAGCAGGTCGAGGACGGCGGCCTCGTGGTCGTTGTCGACCCAGGCCGTCACCGGCAGGGTGCCGGCGGGGCGCCCGTCGGAGACGACGGGCAGCCCCTGGCGGACCAGCTCGGTGACCACCGGGTCGTGGTCGGAGGGGTCGATGACGACGGTGCCGTCGAGGGCGACGTTGGACCAGACGTCGTGGCGGGAGGTGGCGGGGAGGATGACGAGGGCGTAGCCGCGGGCGAGCGCGGCGGACGTGGCGGCTCTCGCCATCTCCGCGAAATACGCGAATTCGGTGAAGGTGAAAGGTTCATCCCCGTACGTGGTCACGGTCAGGCCGATGAGTCCCGACTTGCCCGTACGGAGCGTGCGGGCCGCCGCGGACGGGCGGTAGCCCAGCCGGTCTGCGACCTCGCGGACGTGACGGCGGGTGGCGTCCGGGAGCCGGCCCTTGCCGTTGAGCGCGTCGGAGACAGTCGTGATGGAGACCCCGGCGGCGGCGGCCACGTCCCGGATGCCCGCCCGGCCCTGCCGGCTTCCCCGAGTCTGTGCCCGGCTCACCTGGTGCTTCCCTGCTGCTGTCATGGCGAGCCGATAGTAGGGCGATGGGGGTGGGTCGAGCCGGTCGCATATGCAGGCATTGACAGGCACGTTTCTGCATGATCGAGAGCTGTCAATCTCCTTGGAAACAGAGAAAGTTCAGGTCAGGGCCATGGGACCAGGGGTCTCGGGTGCCCATGCGCCTGGCGAGGGGGCGAGGTCTCGAAGAGGTCTCAACTCACCTCTACGGGGGATGCGCGCCACGGCGCTCGCCACCGGCGCACGCCACCCCCATGTGCGCTCCCCCCTGGGTCGGGGGCACGAGAGACCATTTGTCCACAGCCCATTCGCAGGGGAGCCGAATCCTCATAAGGTGAGGAGTATTGGTGGTACGGAAGGTCGAGGAGGACACAGAGTGAGCGAGACCAGCGGGACGAGCACGTCGGGCCCCAAGCTGCGGGCCGAGCTGGACGGCGTCCCCACCTACAAGCCGGGCAAGCCGGCCGCCGCGGGCGGGCCGGTCGCCTTCAAGCTGTCCTCGAACGAGAACCCGTATCCGCCGCTGCCCGGCGTGATGGAGAGCACGCTGGCCGCCGCCGCGAACTTCAACCGTTACCCGGACATGGCGTGCACGGGGCTGATGGAGGAGCTGGCCGACCGCTTCGGCGTGCCCGTCTCGCACCTCGCCACCGGCACCGGCTCGGTCGGCGTGGCCCAGCAGCTGCTGCAGGCCACGGCGGGCCCGGGCGACGAGGTGATCTACGCCTGGCGCTCCTTCGAGGCGTACCCGATCATCACGCAGATCAGCGGCGCCACCTCGGTGCGGGTGCCGCTGACCGAGGGCGAGGTGCACGACCTCGACGCGATGGCGGCGGCGATCACCGACCGGACCCGGCTGATCTTCGTCTGCAACCCGAACAACCCCACGGGCACCGCGGTGCGCCGTGCCGAGCTGGAGCGTTTCCTGGACCGGGTGCCCTCCGACGTCCTGGTGGTGCTCGACGAGGCGTACAAGGAGTTCGTCCGCGACGCCGACGTACCGGACGGCATCGAGATCTACCGCGACCGGCCGAACGTGGCGGTGCTGCGCACCTTCTCGAAGGCGTACGGCCTGGCCGGCCTGCGGGTGGGCTTCGCGGTCGCCCACGAGCCGGTGGCGGCGGCGCTCCGCAAGACGGCGGTCCCGTTCGGGGTGAGCCAGCTGGCGCAGGACGCGGCGGTTGCCTCGCTGCGGGCGGAGGACGAGCTGCTGGGGCGGGTCGGCTCCCTGGTGGCCGAGCGCGCGCGGGTCCATGCGGGGCTCGTGGCCCAGGGCTGGACCGTGCCGGACACCCAGGCGAACTTCGTCTGGCTGCGGCTCGGCGAGCGGACCATGGACTTCGCGGCGGAGTGCGAGCGGCACGGCGTGGTCGTGCGGCCGTTCGCGGGGGAGGGCGTTCGCGTCACGATCGGTGAGAGCGAGGCGAACGATCTGTTCCTGAAGACGGCGGAGGGCTTCCACAAGGAGAGCTGACCCGCGGGACTTCCCGAGCCGGTCCGGTCCGGTCCGGTCCGGTCCGGGTCAGTCCACGAGTTCGACGCGGATCGGGTCGCCGTCCCTGACGGTGGCCAGGATCCGCGGGTCCGCGTCCAGCGCGCCCAGGACGTTGCAGGGGCTCGCGAGCCGCGGTTCGTCCCCGCGCGAGATCGGCGTGGGGCCGTAGGGGAGGGCGAGTGCGTCGCCCTCCGTCCAGAAGGCCACCGTGCCCGGGGTGACGACCTGCCGGGCGTCGGACTCGAGCGGGACCGAGACCGGAGTGTCGAAGTAGACCTCCTCGCCCCAGGTCCGGGCGGTGGAGGAGATCGGGAGAACCCCCGCGAGCGCCTTGCTCGTGGGGGTTTCGTCGATGGTGGCCGTGGCGTGGCCGGCGGGCCACGAGATGCGTATCCGAAGGGTCATGGCCCGGATTCAACAATATGTTGAAGGCCCTGGGAAGGGGTGGCCATGGCCGGGACGTGACCCTTGACATAGGGACCCCGCCTGTACGTGCGGATTTCGTATGAGCCATAATGCTTGTGAATGTGAACGCGTTCACAAGCGTGTCCCTGTTCCTCCCGAAATGGGGCGGATCAAAGGGGCAAACTGCCGTTGTGGCCGCGGCAATGCAAGGAGAGTCAACGTGGACATTGCGTTGGCGCCAGAGACTCTGGCGCGCTGGCAGTTCGGCATCACCACCGTCTACCACTTCCTCTTCGTACCGCTGACGATCTCCCTCGCCGCCCTCACCGCCGGCCTCCAGACGGCCTGGGTGCGCACGGAGAAGGAGAAGTACCTCAAGGCGACGAAGTTCTGGGGCAAGCTCTTCCTGATCAACATCGCGATGGGTGTCGTCACCGGCATCGTGCAGGAGTTCCAGTTCGGCATGAACTGGTCCGACTACTCACGCTTCGTCGGCGACATCTTCGGCGCTCCCCTGGCCTTCGAGGCGCTGATCGCCTTCTTCTTCGAGTCGACCTTCATCGGTCTGTGGATCTTCGGCTGGGACAAGCTTCCCAAGAAGATCCACCTCGCCTGCATGTGGATGGTGTCGATCGGCACGATCCTGTCCGCGTACTTCATCCTGGCCGCCAACTCCTGGATGCAGCACCCGGTCGGCTACAAGATCAATGCCCAGCGGGGGCGGGCCGAGCTCACCGACTTCTGGCACGTGCTCACCCAGAACACCGCCCTCACCCAGTTCTTCCACACCATCACCGCGGCCTTCCTGGTCGGCGGCGCCTTCATGGTCGGCATCGCGGCCTTCCACCTGGCGCGCAAGAAGCACATCGCGGTGATGCGGACCTCGCTGCGGCTCGGCCTGATCACACTGATCATCGCCGGTCTCGGCACCGCCATCAGCGGTGACCTGCTCGGCAAGGTCATGTTCAAGCAGCAGCCGATGAAGATGGCCGCGGCCGAGGCCCTGTGGGACGGCGAGGCGCCGGCTCCGTTCTCCGTCTTCGCCTACGGCGACGTCGAGAAGGGCCACAACAAGGTGGCCATAGAGATCCCGGGCCTGCTGTCCTTCCTCGCGAACGACGACTTCAGCTCGTACGTCCCCGGCATCAACGACGTCAACAAGGCGGAGCAGGCGCAGTTCGGGCCCGGCGACTACCGGCCCAACATCCCGGTCGCCTACTGGGGCTTCCGCTGGATGATCGGCTTCGGCATGGCCTCGCTGGCCGTCGGCGTCGTCGGACTCTGGCTGACCCGCAAGAAGTTCATGCTGGCGCCGGGGATGCGGACCGGTGAGGACGAAGTGCCGAATCTGGTCCTGTTCAAGCGGAAGGCGCTCAGCCCCCGCCTGGGCAAGTGGTACTGGATCGTCGCCCTCTGGACCATGGCCTTCCCACTGATCGCCAACTCCTGGGGCTGGATCTTCACCGAGATGGGCCGTCAGCCCTGGGTCGTCTACGGCGTGCTGCGCACCCGTGATGCCGTCTCCCCCGGAGTCTCCCAGGGCGAGGTGCTCACCTCGATGATCGTCTTCACCCTGCTCTACGCCGTCCTCGCCGTGATCGAGGTCAAGCTGCTCGTCAAGTACGTGAAGGCCGGCCCGCCCGAGCTCACCGACGACGACCTCAACCCGCCCACCCGGATCGGCGGGGACCGCGACGCCGACCGCCCCATGGCCTTCTCGTACTGAGGCTCAGGAGATCGAGGCATGGAACTCCACGACGTCTGGTTCGTACTCATCGCCGTCCTCTGGATCGGCTACTTCTTCCTGGAGGGCTTCGACTTCGGGGTCGGTGTCCTGACCAAGCTGCTCGCCCGCGACCGGTCCGAGAAGCGAGTCCTCATCAACACCATCGGCCCGGTCTGGGACGGCAACGAGGTGTGGCTGCTCACGGCGGGCGGCGCGACCTTCGCCGCCTTCCCCGAGTGGTACGCGACCCTGTTCTCCGGCTTCTACCTGCCGCTGCTGATCATCCTGATCTGTCTCATCGTGCGCGGTGTCGCCTTCGAATACCGGGCGAAGCGGCCCGAGGAGAACTGGCAGCGCAACTGGGAGCAGGCCATCTTCTGGACCTCGCTCGTCCCCGCGTTCCTGTGGGGCGTGGCCTTCGGCAACATCGTGCGCGGTGTGAAGATCGACAAGGACCTGGAGTACGTCGGCGACTTCTGGGACCTGCTCAACCCGTACGCGCTGCTCGGCGGTCTGGTCACGCTGACCCTCTTCACCTTCCACGGCGCGGTGTTCGCCTCGCTCAAGACGGTGGGGGACATCCGGGACCGGGCCCGTGCGCTCGCGCTCAGGCTGGGTCTGGTCACGGCGGTGCTCGCGCTCGGCTTCCTCGTCTGGACCCAGGCCGACAAGGGTGACGCCTGGAGCCTGGCCGCGATGCTGGTCGCCGTGGTCTGTCTGGTCGGTGCGATCGGCGCGATCCGGGTCGGGCGCGAAGGCTGGTCGTTCGCGCTCTCCGGTGTCACGATCGCGGCGGCGGTGGCCATGCTCTTCCTGACGCTCTTCCCGAACGTCATGCCGTCGACGCTCGACCCGGCCTGGAGCCTGACCGTCACCAACGCCTCGTCGAGCCCGTACACGCTCAAGATCATGACGTGGTGCGCGGCCGTGGCGACCCCGCTGGTGCTGCTCTACCAGAGCTGGACCTACTGGGTGTTCCGTAAGCGCATCGGCACACAGCACATCGCGGAACCAGCCCACTAGCCGCTGCTCACCGGGGAGCATGTTTCACGTGAAACCGATCGATCCGCGTCTGATGCGCTACGCACGGGCCACCCGGTTCTTCCTGCTGGCGGTGGTCGGTCTCGGCCTGGTCGGAGCGGCCCTGATCATCGCTCAGGCGATGCTCATCGCCGAGATCGTGGTGGGGGCCTTCCAGAAGGGTCTGTCGGTCTCCGGGCTCACCACGCCCCTGCTGCTGCTCGCCGCGGTGGCGGGGGGCCGGGCCCTGGTCTCCTGGCTCACCGAGCTCGCCGCCCACCGGGCGAGCGCGGCGGTGAAGTCCGAACTGCGCGGCCGGCTGCTCCAGCGGGCCGCGCGGCTCGGTCCCGGCTGGCTCGGCGGGCAGAAGGCCGGTTCGCTGGCCGCGCTCGCGACCCGGGGCGTGGACGCCCTGGACGACTACTTCGCCCGCTATCTGCCCCAGCTGGGGCTCGCGGTCGTGGTGCCGGTGGCGGTGCTCGCCCGGATCGTCACGGAGGACTGGGTCTCGGCCGCGATCATCGTGGTGACCCTGCCGCTGATCCCGGTCTTCATGATCCTCATCGGTTGGTACACCCAGGCCCGGATGGACCGGCAGTGGAAGCTGCTGTCCCGGCTCTCCGGGCACTTCCTGGACGTGGTGGCCGGCCTGCCCACCCTCAAGGTCTTCGGCCGGGCCAAGGCCCAGGCCGAGAACATCCGGTCGATCACCGCCGACTACCGGCGGGCGACCATGCGGACCCTGCGGATCGCCTTCCTCTCCTCCTTCGCCCTGGAGCTGCTGTCGACCCTGTCGGTCGCGCTGGTCGCGGTCGCCATCGGCATGCGGCTGGTCCACGGCGAGCTGGACCTCTACACCGGTCTCGTCATCCTGGTCCTGGCGCCCGAGGCGTATCTGCCGCTGCGGCAGGTGGGCACGCAGTACCACGCGGCCGCCGAGGGGCTCGCGGCCGCCGAGGAGATCTTCGAAGTCCTCGAAAGCCCGCTGCCGGCCGGCGGTACGGGGGCGGTGCCCGCGTCCGTACGGCTTGAGCTCGACCGGGTCACGGTCCGGCACCCGGGGCGCGCCGCGCCCTCCCTGGACGCCGCCTCGCTCACCGTGGAGCCGGGCGAGACCGTGGCCCTGGTCGGGCCGAGCGGGGTCGGCAAGTCCACCCTGCTCGACGTGGTGCTCGGCTTCACCGCCCCCGAGGAGGGCACCGTCCGGGTCGGCGGAGCGGACCTCGCATCGCTCGACCTGGAGCAGTGGCGCTCCCGGATCGCCTGGGTGCCGCAGCGGCCCCATCTCTTCGCCGGGACGATCGCCGAGAACGTACGGCTCGCCCGGCCCGACGCCTCCGACGAGGCGGTACGGCAGGCGCTCGGCGACGCGGGCGCCGACGGGTTCGTCGCCGAACTGCCCGACGGCGTGGACACCGCGCTCGGCGAGGACGGCGCCGGTCTCTCGGCCGGGCAGCGCCAGCGCCTGGCCCTGGCCCGGGCGTTCCTGGCCGACCGGCCGGTGCTGCTGCTCGACGAGCCGACCGCCGCGCTCGACGGCGAGACCGAGGCGGCCGTCGTCGACGCCGTCCGCCGCCTCTCCACCGGCCGCACCGTCCTCCTGGTCGTCCACCGCCCCGCCCTTCTGGCCGTCGCCGACCGGGTGGTCCGGCTGGCCCCGGCGGCGCGTACGGACGAGGGCATGGGCGCGGTCGACGCGCCCGTGGCCGAAGCCGGTCGCCCTCATGTGGCCGGGCTGCTGCCCGACGGAACGCCGCTGCCGGCGTCGCCCGGCCGGGGGCCGGTCGTGACCGTGGGGCTGGGTGCGACGGGGCCCGCGGGGGCGGGCGTCGAGGCCGGGGCGGGCGTCGGCGCCGAGGGTGGCACTGGTGTGCCCCGCGTGGCCGGTCGGCTGTCCGACGGCGCTGCTGCCGAGCCCGCCACGAGCACCGAAGGCCTCGCCGAGGCGGTGCCCGGCGTTGCCGGCGCCGCCGTCCCGGACGTGGCCGGGACCGGGCGGGACGGCACGTCCGTGCCTGGCGGCGGTCTCCCGGGCCCGACGGTCCCGGACCTCGGCGCGGAGGCCGCGGTCGGCGGCGGCACGGACCAGGGGCCTGGTCGGCTGTCCGACGGCGCCCCCGCCTCCGCCACGCATGCGGAAGGCCTCGCCGGGGCGAACCTAGGCGCCGCGCGAGGTGCGCGGGCGGCCGGGGACGTGGCGAAGGGTTCGCGGTCCGTGTTCGCGCGTGTTCGCGCCATGGCCGGGCAGCTCAAGGGGCGGATGGCGCTCGCGCTGCTGCTCGGGAGTCTGGCGCTCGGCTCGGCCGTGGGGCTGATGGCGGTGTCCGGGTGGCTGATCTCGCGGGCCTCCGAACAGCCGCCCGTGCTCTATCTGATGGTCGCCGTCACCGCCACCCGCGCCTTCGGCATCGGCCGGGCCGTGTTCCGGTACGCGGAGCGGCTGGTCTCGCACGACGCCGTGCTGCGGATGCTCGCCGACCTCCGGGTCGCCGTCTTCCGGCGTCTGGAGCGGATCGCCCCGGCCGGACTGCGCCGCACCCGGCGCGGCGACCTGCTCGCAAGGCTCGTGCAGGACGTGGACGCACTCCAGGACTACTGGCTGCGCTGGCTGCTGCCGGCGGGCGCGGCCCTCGTCGTCGGCGCCGGGTCGGTCGGCTTCACGGCGTGGCTGCTGCCCGAGGCCGGGGCCGTGCTCGCGGCCGGACTCCTCGCCGCCGGCGTTCTCGTGCCGCTCGCCGGTGCCGCGCTCGCCCGGCGGGCCGAGCGGCAACTGGCGCCCGCGCGCGGCCTGCTCACCACCACCGTCGTCGACCTGCTGCGCGGCTGCGCCGAACTCACCGTGGCCGGTGCCCTGGACGACCGGGTGGCGCGCGCCGGCCGGGCCGACCGTACCCTCACCGGCATCGCCTCCCGGCAGTCCGCCGCCACCGCCCTGGGCGCCGGGCTCTCGGCCCTGGTCTGCGGCCTGACGGTCGCCGCCGCCGCGCTCGTCGGAGTACAGGCGGTGCGCGACGGACGCCTCGACGGTGTCGCGCTCGCCGTCGTGGTGCTGACCCCGCTGGCCGTCTTCGAGGCCGTCAACGGACTGCCGCTCGCCGTGCAGTACCGCCAGCGGGTGCGGCGCAGCGCCGAGCGGGTGCTCGACGTGCTCGACGCGCCCGTGCCCGTACACGAGCCGGATACGCCCGCCGCTCCCCCGGCGAGCCCGTTCCCGCTGGAACTGGCCGGGCTCTCCGCGCGGCACGCCGGGCAGGACCGGCCGGCCCTCGCCGACTTCGCGCTCACCCTCCGGCCCGGGCACCGGGTCGCCGTGGTCGGTGCGTCCGGCTCCGGCAAGACCACGCTCGCCCAGGTGCTGCTGCGCTTCCTGGACGCCGAGTCCGGCACGTACCGGATCGGCGGAATCGACGCGGCCGGGCTCGACGGAGACGCCGTGCGCCGGCTCGTCGGCCTGTGTGCGCAGGACGCGCACCTCTTCGACAGCACGCTGCGCGAGAACCTGCGGCTCGCCCGCACCGGCGCGGACGACGCGGAACTGCGCGAGGCGCTGCGCCGGGCCCGGCTCCTGGACTGGGTGGACGCGCTGCCCGACGGGCTCGACACGCTCGTCGGCGAGCACGGCTCCCGGCTCTCCGGCGGGCAGCGGCAGCGGCTCGCCCTGGCCCGGGCGCTGCTCGCCGACTTCCCGGTCCTGGTCCTCGACGAGCCGGCCGAACACCTGGACCTGGCGACGGCCGACGCGCTCACCGACGACCTGCTGCGGGTCACCGAGGGCCGGACCACCGTCCTCATCACCCACCGGCTGCGCGGTCTCGACGCCGTCGACGAGGTCGTGGTCCTGGACCGCGGCCGCACCGTGCAGCGCGGGAGCTACGCCGAGCTGGCGACGGCCGAGGGGCCGCTGCGGCGGATGCTGGAACAGGAGCGGGAGAGCGATCTGCTGCTCACCCCGGCCGGTCCGAGGACCTCGTCGGCCACCGCACCCGATCACCCGACTTTTCTCTCGAAATAGGACTAACTAGGCTCACGACCATGACAGCCGCCGTGCCCGACGCCCCGGACCCGCTCGACGCCGCGACCCAGGCCACCCGCAGCCTGCAGGGCCTCTCCACCGAGCTCACCGCGCGCGTGCCGCAGCTCCTGGAGGCCATGCGCTCCGTCGGCACCGGCCTCGAACTGCACACCACGCTCGACCGGATCTGCGAGACCGCCGCCGAACTCGCCGGCGCCCGCTACGCCGCCATCGGCATGATCGACGAAGAGGGCGAGGGACTCTCCGACTTCGTCACCTACGGCGTCGGCGCGGACGTCGCGCGTCGCATCGGGCGGCGCCCCGACGGGCACGCCGGGCTGCTCGGCGCGCTGATCCGCGAGCCGCAGACCATCCGGCTCGCCGATGTGTCGGCCGACCCGCGCTCGGCCGGCTTCCCGCCCGGGCACCCGCCGATGCGGACCTTCCTCGGCGTCCCCATCCGGGTCCAGGGCGAGATCTTCGGCAATCTCTACCTCGCGGAGAAGCACGACGGCGGCGAGTTCAACGCCTACGACGTGCACATGGTCCGGGTCCTCGCGACCGAGGCCGGGATCGCCATCGGCAACGCCCGGCTCTACGAGGCCGCCCGGCAGCGCGAGCGGTGGATCGACGGCTCCGTCGCCGTCACCACCGCGCTGCTCTCCGGCGGTGACGCCGACGACGCGCTCACCGTCGTCGCCGAGCAGGCCCGCCGGCTCGCCGACGCGGCCGCGGGCATCGTCATGCTGCCCGCCGGCGAGGGCGGTCTGGAGATCGTGGCCGTCTGCTCGGCGCACGCGAGCACGTCCCTCGGGGTGGTGATCCCGCCGGAGAGCCCGGTGGTGGAACTGCTCATGGAGGGAGAGGCGGTGTTCGTCGACGACGCCTCCACGGACCCGCGGATGCTCAGCAGCCTCTCCGCGCGGTACGGACCCGCGATGCTGCTGCCGTTGCAGAGCGGCGGGCGGGTGCTCGGCGCCCTCGCCACCCCGCGGGCGCGCGGCGACCGCCCGTTCACGGAGACCGAGCGGACCCTGGCCACGCAGTTCGCCTCGCAGGCGGCGCTCGCCCTGATGATGGCCGAGGCGCAGCGCGACCGGGAGCGGCTCGCGGTCTACGAGGACCGTGACCGGATCGCCCGGGACCTGCACGACCTGGTCATCCAGCGCCTGTTCGCCACCGGGATGATGCTGGAGAGCGCCCAGCGGAAGGCGCTCGTGCCGGCCGTGCGCGAGGGCGTCGGCAAGGCCGTGGACGAGCTGGACGTGACCATCCAGGAGATCCGTACGGCGATCTTCGCGCTCCAGCAGGGGCCGGCCGAGGCGCCGTCGGGGCTGCGCACCCGGGTGCTCCGGGAGATCAACATGGCGGCCGTGCCGCTCGGCTTCAAGCCCGCGCACCGCTTCCTCGGCGCGATCGACGCGACGGTCGGCGACCTCACCGGCAAGAACCTCATCGCAGCGCTCCGGGAGGCCCTGTCGAACGCCTTCCGGCACGCCGGGGCGGGTCGCATCGAGGTGGTCGTGGACGCGACCGTGACCCTGCCCGACGGCACCCCGGGGGTGCGTCTGTCGGTCGCCGACGACGGCGTCGGCATCCCCGAAGGCGGCCGCCGCAGCGGTCTGCGCAACCTGGCCCGCCGCGCCGAGTCGCTGGGCGGCGCGAGCTGGTGCGACCCGGGCATCGGCGAGGACGGCGGCGGTACGACGGTGGTGTGGGAGGCCCCGCTGTAGGGCCGCTGCTCCGGCGGACGTCAGCGGTTCCGTACGGCCGCGGCGACGAGCTCCTCCATGATCACCGCGACACCGTCCTCGTTGTTGCCGGTGGTGCGGCCGGTGGCGGCGGCGATCACGTCGGGGTGGGCGTTGCCCATGGCGTACGAGCGGCCGGCCCAGGCGAGCATCTCGATGTCGTTCGGCATGTCGCCGAAGGCGGCGACCTCCTCCGGCGCGATGCCGCGCTCGGCGCAGCAGTGCGCCAGCGTGGAGGCCTTGGAGACGCCGAGGCCGCTGATCTCGATGAGCGCGGTGGGGCTGGAGCGGGTGAACGAGGCCAGGTCGCCGGCGGCCTCGCGGGCGGTGGTCAGGAAGACGTCCGGGTCGAGTTCGGGGTGCTGGGCGAGCAGCTTGAGGACCGGGGCGGCGGCGCCCGGGGCCTCCTCGAAGAGCAGCTTCTCGGCGGTGGCCACGGTGGCGCCCGGGTCGAGGAAGAACGGCGGGTACTTCGGCTCGTAGTGGATGCCGGTGGTCAGCTCCACGGCGAAGCTGGTGCCGGGGGCGGCGGCGCGCAGCGCCTGTACGACCTCCAGGGCGACGGGGCGCTCCAGGGGGCGCACCTCCAGAAACGTTCCTCCCGCGTGGAGGTCGACCACCGCGGCGCCGTTCGCGCAGATGGCGAGGCCGTGGCCGTGGACGTGGGAGCTGACGACGTCCATCCAGCGGGCCGGGCGTCCGGTGACGAAGAAGACCTCGATGCCCGCCCGCTCGGCCGCGGCGAGCGCGGCGATCGTGCGCTCGGAGACGGACTTGTCGTCCCGCAGGAGGGTGCCGTCGAGGTCGGTGGCGATCAGCCGGACGGCCGGGGCTTCGGAGCGCGCGGAGTGGGATGAGGTCACCGCACCATTCTTCCGCACAACGTGCACGGGCGTGCGAGGGGGCGCACATTTGAGTAGTCGATCTGTCACTCCGCGACGCGGCGCCCCCTGCGCGCCGCTCTAGTTCCCGAGCTGGGCGAGCGCCTCGGTGGCGATGCGCTCGAAGACCGCCTGGTCGGTGGCGAAGTCGGAGTCCGGGATGGGCCAGTGGACGACGATCTCGGTGAAGCCGAGCTCCTGGTGGCGGCCGGCGAAGTCGACGAAGGCGTCGAGGGAGCTCAGCACCGTGTTCTGCTCGGGGGTGAAGCCGGTGAGCAGGATCTTGTCGAGCTCGGCGACGTCCCGGCCGATCTCGGCGCAGGCCTTGCCGAGCTTCTCGATCTGGCCGCCGACGGCCGCGAGGGACTGCTCGGGCGTCCCCGTCTCGAACAGCTTGGGGTCGCCGGTGGTGACCCAGGCCTGCCCGTGGCGGGCCGCCAGCCTCAGACCGCGCGGCCCGGTCGCGGCGACCGCGAAGGGCAGCCGGGGCCGCTGGACGCAGCCGGGGATCGCGCGGGCCTCGTCCGCGGTGTAGAAGGTGCCGCGCTCGGTCACGGCCTCCTCGGTGAGCAGCCGGTCGAGCAGCGGCACGAACTCGGCGAAGCGGTCGGCGCGCTCCTTCGGGGTCCAGGCCTCCTGGCCGAGCGCGGTGGCGTCGAAGCCGTTGCCGCCGGCGCCGATGCCGAGGGTGACCCGGCCGCCGGAGATGTCGTCGAGCGACATGAGCTCCTTGGCCAGGGTGACCGGGTGCCGGAAGTTCGGCGAGGTCACGAGGGTGCCCAGGCGCAGCCGCTCGGTCGCGCCGGCGGCGGCGGTGAGGGTGGGCAGCGCGCCGAACCAGGTGCGGTCGCGGAACGAGCGCCAGGTGAGGTGGTCGTAGGTGTAGCCGGTGTGGAAGCCCAGCTCCTCGGCTCGCTGCCACGCGGCGCGGCCGCCCTCGTGCCAGCGGAAGACGGGAAGGATCACGGTGCTCAGGCGCAGGGTCATGCTCCCGAGCCTACGTCCGGGGCCCCGCCGTGGACGGAGCGGAGGAAGGCGGGGTTCGGCCAGGGATCAGCCGGGGATCAGCCGGAGGTCAGTTGGGGAAGCGCAGGAACCGCGGCGGTACGGAGTCGGTGAGCCAGACGCCGTTGGCGCTGACGTGGAAGACGTGGCCGGCCCGGTGCATCGCGCCCGCGTCGACGCTCAGCACGACAGGGCGGCCGCGGCGGGCGCCGACCCGGGTGGCGGTCTCGCGGTCGGGCGAGAGGTGCACATGGTGGCGGGCCATGGGGCGCAGCCCCTCGGTCCGGATGGCGGGGAGCCGGTCGGCGACCGTACCGTGGTAGAGGTACGCGGGCGGCTCGGCGGGCGGCAGGTCGAGGTCGACCGGGACGGTGTGGCCCTGGCTGGCCCGGATCCGGGTGCCGTCGATCGCGAAGCGCCTCTTGTCGTTGGCCGCGACGACATGGTCCAGCTCGGCGCGGGTGATCGGGAAGCCGTGCGCGGCGGCGGCCGTCAGGAGCGCGTCGATCTCGGTCCAGCCGTTCGGGTCGAGGACGAGCCCGATGCGTTCGGGCTGGTGACGCAGATGCTTCGAGAGGTACTTCGACACCTTCACGGTGCGTCTCTCGTCCATGGTGCGTTTCTCGTCATTCATGAATCCATTGAAGCCGCGGGTTTGTTCCACAGCCAAGTGGGTTTATCCACAGGTCAGTTGTCGATTCTGTGGACAACGCCCCTGAGGGTTCATGCCTCTTGACCGATTTGGCTGCTGTTTGCGGCATTTGAGGCAAGAGTGTCCAATGTTCTTGTCTGCACCTCTCGTTCGGCCGCCGCCGTGATGAACGCCGCCACGTTCTCCGCGCCAACGAGCCTTTCCACGGCCCGAATCGTCTCCGGTGGCAGGGCCACCGCACGCGGCTCGCGCTCCTCCGGCGGCGGGTTGTCCCAGGACAGGTGGTGCTGGAGGTGCCGAGTGGCGAACAGGCGCATGGCCCGCGCCAGTTCGGCGTCCACCGTCTGCTGGGCCAGCGGCCGCAGCCGCCGTACCAGCGTGGCCGCCTCGGCCGCGTCGGCGTCCGTCGGCGGCCGGTGCTCCAGATAGCGGGCGAAGACGTGCTCGCTGGTGAACTCCAGGAAACGGGAGGCGATGTGCTCGACCTGGCCGCGAAGTTCCCGCAGATGGCCGGTGATTGCGGCCAGCGGGACGCCCGCCGCGTACAACTCGGCGGCCACCGCCAGCTCCTGGGGGCTGGGTACGAGGTACTCCTCGGTCTCCCGGTCCGGGACGCGCTCCAGGACCCCGAGCTCGATCGCCTCGCGGACCGCGTCCTCGTCGGGGGTGCCGCCGAAGCGGGCGTCCAGGTCGGCGCGGGAGATCCGGTCGGCCTCCTCGTCCGTCCACGGGCCGTCGACCTCGGCCACCAGACCGAGCACCCCGCCGAGTCCGCGCCCGGTGTCCCAGGCCTCCAGGAGCTCCTTGATGGAGGCCAGGGTGTAGCCGCGGTCGAGCAGGTCGGCGATCTGCCGGAGCCGGGCCAGATGACTGTCCCCGTACACGTTCGACCTGCCCCGCCGCTCCGGGCGGGGCAGCAGACCGCGGTCCTGGTAGGCGCGGATGGTCCGCACGGTGGCCCCGCTGTGATGGGCCAGATCCTCGATCCGGTACTCCGGCTGTGCCACCCGCTCGGACAAACCCGTTCCCATCGCCCGCTCCCTTCACCCGTCGAGGGATGGTACGACTGCCCCGCCCGGCCCTGCCCGCCCCGTCCTACGCCGGCGGCCGCACCCGGGCAAGCGCCCGCAGTGCGCCCGGGGCGAGCCGGGACAGCAGATGGGCGCCGCGGGCCTCCGGGGTGACCGGCACCACGGCCTCGTCGCGCAGCACCGCGCGCAGGATCGCGTCCGCGACCTTCTCCGGCGGGTAGTTGCGCATCCCGTAGAGACGCGAGACCTTCTGCTGCCGCCGCTTCTCCTCGGCCTCGTCGGTGACCCCGGCGAACCGCGCGGTGTGGGTGATGTTGGTGTTCACGATGCCCGGGCAGATCGCCGAGACGCCGATCCCCTGCTCCGCCAGCTCGGCCCGCAGGCACTCGCTCAGCATCAGCACCGCCGCCTTCGACGTGCTGTACGCGGGCAGTGCGCGGGAGGGCTGGAAGGCCGCCGCCGAGGCCGTGTTGACGATGTGGCCGCCCTGGCCGCGCTCCGCCATCTGTCCGCCGAAGATCCGGCAGCCGTGGATCACGCCCCACAGATTGACGTCGAGGACCCGCTGCCACTCCTCGCTGGTGGTCTCGAAGAACGAGCCCGTGAGCCCGATCCCCGCGTTGTTGACCAGGACGTCCACCACGCCGTACTCGCTCGCCACCTTCGCGGCCAGCTTCTCCATCGCCTGCTCGTCGGCGACGTCGACGGTCTCGCCCCAGGCCTCGGGCGCCCCGATCAGCCGGGACATCTCGGCCGTGCGGGCCGCGCCCTCGGCGTCCCGGTCCACCGCGATCACCCGGGCGCCGGCCTCCGCGAAGGCGAAGGCGGTGGCCCGGCCGATGCCGCTGGCCGCGCCGGTCACCAGGACCAGCTGCCCGCCGAAGCGCTCCGCGTACTCCGGGCGCACATCGCTCTTGGGCGCCGGGCGCGGGGCCTTCGTCGCCGGGTCCTCGTTCGCCTCGACGAACTCGGTGATCCACGCCGCCAGTCGATCCGGCCGGGTGCGCGGCACCCAGTGCTTGGCCGGCAGGGTGCGCCGGGTGAGGTCCGGCACCCAGTGGGCCAGGTCGTCGTAGAGCCGCTCGGAGAGGAAGGCGTCGCCGGTCGGGGTGATCAGCTGCACCGGCGCGTGCGCGAAGGCGTCGGCGCGCGGCCGGGTCAGCCGGGCCCGTACGTTGTCCCGGTACAGCCAGGCGCCGGTGGCCGCGTCGCTGGGCAGCGAGGGAGTCGGGTAGGCGCCGGCCGGGACCTTCTCCATCCGCTCCAGGAGCTTCGGCCACCGCCTGCCGAGCGGCCCGCGCCAGGCGAGCTCGGGCAGCACCGGCGTGTGCAGCATGTACACGTACCAGGACTTGGCGCCCTGACCGAGGAGCTGGCCGACCCGGCGCGGGGTGGGCCGGGTCATCCGGGTCTTGATCCAGTGCCCGAAGTGGTCGAGCGACGGCCCGGACATCGAGGTGAAGGAGGCGATCCGGCCCTCGGTGCGGGGCACCGTCACGAACTCCCAGGACTGCACCGAGCCCCAGTCGTGCCCGACCAGGTGGACCGGCCGGTCCGGGCTCACCGCGTCCGCGACGGCCAGGAAGTCGTCGGTCAGCTTCTCCAGGGTGAAGCCGCCGCGCAGCGGGGTCGGCGCGGTCGACCGGCCGTGGCCCCGCACGTCGTAGAGGACCACGTGGAAGCGCTCGGCGAGCCGCGTCGCGACCTCCGACCAGACCTCCTTGGAGTCCGGATAGCCGTGCACGAGCAGCACCGTGGGACGGTCCGCGTCCCCCAGCTCGGCCACGCACAGTTCGATCCCGCCGGTGCGGACCCGGCGCTCGCGCGCCTCCTTGAGACTCACGCTCACGCTGCCTTCTCCTCGTTCCACCGCCGCACGTGCGGCAGGTCGTCGTCCAGCCAGAAAGCGCTCTGCTCGGGGTCCCTGGAGTCGGTGACGACCAGGATCTCCTCGAACTTCGCGCCCGTACCCCGGAATCCCAGGTGCGGCTCGACCGCCCACAGGCCCGGCCTGGGCGGGTGGTCGGAGAACCTGTACGGCGACCAGAGCGGCGACCAGCCCTCGCGGTGGCCGTGCAGGGCGTCGCTCGCCAGGCCCTTGAGGGACTCGGCGCCGAAGCCGAACAGGGTCGGCGCCCAGCGGCGCTCCTTCACCCGGCCGACCTTGTGGGCGATCACGCCGAAGGGATAGGCCCGGTGCCGGTTCGCATAGCCCTGGCGCACCATGAGCCGGTCCACGTCCTGGTAGATCTCCCGCAGCGTGCGGCGCTCGCGCACCTCGCGCAGGATCAGCTCGCGGTGGTCCTTCAGATCGGCGAGCAGCTTGTCGTGGACCGGGTTGAGGCCCAGGCAGCCGGAGTAGCCGATGTCGGCGGCCCGGCCCTTGTGGACGGGCGCCATGTCCAGGATGAACGGCATCCCGGCCTCCAGGCGCTTGTTCGTGGGGAAGAACTGGAGCGGGACCTTGAAGTCGACGAAGGCCGTGCGGTCGCCGAACCAGGCGAAGGGGCGGTGGAACCAGTCCTTCACCCCTCGCGCGTACAGCCACTCGCGCTGCATCCGGGCCGCCTCGCGCTCGGTCACCCCCGGCCTGAGCTGGGCCGCGACGGCCTCCGCGCACTCGTAGGAGAGGCGCTGGACCTCTCTGAACCCCGCCAGCTCCGCGGTGAGTTCGCGCGTCACTGTCGTACCTGCCGATGCCATGCGACCCCGCCCGTCCCTGTGTGAGCTCGCGTGAGCGTCCGGTAGCCCTACGCGTCCGTAACTTGACATCGATGAATGTGACAATGCTCGGCGGCTGCGTCAAGGGGTGTGCAGCGCCCTGTGGAAAACGAGACCTTGGTCGTCGCGCCCTTACGGGCTTGTACTCCTGGAGTCGGACAAGGATCGAGCCGTTGGTCTGACGACTCGCGTGACCCACGCCACTACCGTCGAAGCGTGACTGTGATCGCCACCGAAAGCCTCAGCAAGCGGTTCCCCCGGGTGACCGCTCTCGACCGGCTCTCCCTGGACATCGGGCCCGGTGTGACCGGACTGGTGGGTGCCAACGGAGCCGGCAAGTCCACGATGATCAAGATCCTGCTCGGTCTGTCCCCGGCCACGGAGGGCCGCGCCGAAGTCCTCGGACTCGACGTCGCCACCGCCGGCGCGCAGATCCGCGAGCGGGTCGGCTACATGCCGGAGCACGACTGCCTGCCGCCCGACGTCTCGGCCACCGAGTTCGTCGTACACATGGCGCGCATGTCCGGGCTCCCGCCCGCCGCCGCCCGCGAGCGCACCGCGGACACCCTGCGCCATGTCGGCCTGTACGAGGAGCGCTACCGCCCCATGGGCGGCTACTCGACCGGCATGAAGCAGCGGGTGAAGCTGGCCCAGGCCCTGGTCCACGACCCGCAGCTGGTGCTGCTCGACGAGCCGACGAACGGCCTCGACCCGGTCGGCCGCGACGACATGCTCGGCCTGATCCGCCGGGTGTGGACCGACTTCGGCATCTCCGTCCTCGTCACCTCGCACCTGCTCGGCGAGCTGGAGCGCACCTGCGACCACGTCGTCGTCATCGACGGCGGCCGGCTGCTCCGCTCCAGCTCCACCAGCGACTTCACCCGCACCACCACGACCCTCGCGGTCGAGGTCACCGACTCCGACGCCCACCCGGACGGCACGGAGGCGCTGCGCGCGGCCCTCACCGCCGCCGGCGTCACCCTGCACCCCGGCGTCGAGGACGGCCTGCCGGGCGCCGGGCACATCCTGCTCCTGGAGGCCTCCGGCGACGAGACCTACGACCTGGTCCGTGACACCGTCGCCGGCCTCGGCCTCGGCCTGGTGCGCATGGAGCAGCGCCGCCACCACATCGCCGAGGTCTTCAAGCCGCAGCAGCAGGAACAGGAGGAGGTGGCGGCGCGATGAGCCCGCAGACCCCCGGGGCCGTCCAGGCCCCCGACACCAGCCGGATCCACAACATCGGCTACCGCAGCTACGACGGACCGCGGCTCGGCCGCGCCTCCGCCCGCCGCGCCCTGTTCTCGCAGTCGCTGCGCGGCGCGTACGGCCTGGGCCGCAGCGCCAAGTCCAAGGTGCTGCCGATGGTGCTGTTCGCCGTGATGTGCGTGCCCGCGCTGATCATCGTCGCGGTCGCCGTCGTCACCAAGGCGTCGAAGCTGTCCATCGAGTACACGCAGTACGCGATCTTCCTGCAGATGGTCATCGGGATCTTCGTGGCCTCCCAGGCCCCGCAGTCCGTCTCCCGCGACCTGCGCTTCCGGACCGTGCCGCTGTACTTCGCCCGCCCGATCGAGCGCGTGGACTACGTCCTCGCCAAGTACGGGGCGATGGCCTCGGCGCTGTTCATCCTGACCGCCTCCCCGCTGCTGATCCTCTGGATCGGATCGCTGCTCGCCAAGATGGACTTCGCCGACCAGACGCAGATGTTCGGCCAGGGCCTGGTGTCCGTGGCGCTGCTCTCCCTCCTCTTCGGCGGCATCGGGCTCGTCATGGCGGCCCTCACCCCGCGCCGCGGCTTCGGCGTCGCCGCCGTGATCGCCGCCCTGGTGATCACCTACGGAGCGGTCTCCACCCTCCAGGGCATCGCCTACGGCACCGAAAACGTGGGCGCCGTCAAGTGGATCGGCCTGTTCTCGCCGATCACCCTCATCGGCGGTGTGCAGGACGCCTTCCTCGGCGCGCCCACCCAGTTCCCCGGCGGGGAGGGCGCGGGACCCGGCACCGGCGCCGGCGTGGTCTATCTGCTGGTCGTCCTCGCGCTCATCGCCGGTTCGTACGGCGTGCTGATGCGCCGCTACCGAAAGGTCGGGCTGTGACAACGCTCAACATCGACCACGCCTCGCGCTGGTTCGGCAACGTCGTGGCCGTCAACGACGTCACCATGACCATCGGTCCCGGTGTCACCGGCCTGCTCGGCCCCAACGGCGCCGGCAAGTCCACCCTGATCAACATGATGGGCGGCTTCCTCGCCCCCTCCACCGGCACCGTCACCCTCGACGGCGAGGCGATCTGGCGCAACGAGTCGGTCTACAAGCAGATCGGCGTCGTCCCCGAGCGCGAGGCGATGTACGACTTCCTCACCGGCCGCGAATTCGTCGTCGCCAACGCCGAGTTGCAGGGCCTGGGCGACGAGGAGGCCCAGCGGGCCCTCGCCACGGTGGAGATGGAGTACGCGCAGGACCGCAAGATCGCCACGTACAGCAAGGGCATGCGGCAGCGCGTGAAGATGGCCTCGGCCCTCGTGCACGAGCCGTCCGTGCTGCTGCTCGACGAGCCGTTCAACGGCATGGACCCGCGCCAGCGCATGCAACTCATGGACCTGCTGCGCCGGATGGGCGCCGAGGGCCGCACCGTGCTGTTCTCCTCGCACATCCTGGAGGAGGTCGAGCAGCTCGCCTCGCACATCGAGGTGATCGTCGCCGGACGGCACGCGGCCTCCGGCGACTTCCGCCGGATCCGCCGCCTGATGACCGACCGGCCGCACCGCTATCTGGTCCGCTCCAGCGACGACCGGGAGCTCGCGGCGGCGCTGATCGCCGACCCGTCCACGGCCGGCATCGAGGTCGAGCACGGCGCCGAGGGCGGACTGCGCATCCAGGCCGTGGACTTCGGCCGGTTCACCGAGCTGCTGCCGAAGGTCGCCCAGGAGCGCGGCATCCGGCTCCTCACGGTCTCGCCCTCGGACGAGTCCCTCGAATCCGTCTTCTCGTATCTCGTAGCGGCCTGAAAGGAGCCCCGACCGATGTACAACCCCACTGTCGCCCGGCTCACCTACCGGGCCCTGCTCGGCCGCCGGCGGGCGCTGATCCTGTTCGCGCTGCCCGCGCTGCTGATCATGATCGCCGCGGCGATCCGCGCCTTCAACGGCGCCGACGACCAGGTCGCGGCCGATGTCCTCGGCGGCTTCGCGCTCGCCACCATGGTGCCGCTGATCGGCGTGATCGCCGGCACCGGCGCGATCGGCCCGGAGATCGACGACGGCTCGATCGTCTACCTCCTGTCGAAGCCGGTGAAGCGGCCCACGATCATCTTCACCAAGCTGATCGTCGCCGTCGCCGTCACCATGGTCTTCTCCGCCGTGCCCACCCTGATCGCCGGCTTCGTCCTCAACGGCAACGGGCAGCAGGTCGCCGTCGCCTACACCGTGGCGGCCCTGGTGGCCTCCATCGCCTACAGCGCGCTCTTCCTGCTCCTCGGCACGGTCAGCCGGCACGCCGTGGTGATCGGCCTGGTCTACGCGCTGGTGTGGGAGGCCCTGTTCGGCTCCCTCATCGCGGGCGCCCGCACCCTCAGCGTCCAGCAGTGGGCGCTCGCCCTCGCCGAGAAGGTCACCGGCGACAGCCTGATCAGTTCCGAGGTGTCCCTGCCCACCGCGATGGCGCTGCTCGTCGCCGTCACCATCGGCGCCACCTGGTTCGCGGGCCACAAGCTGCGCACCCTCACCCTGGCGGGCGAGGAGTAGCCGGGGCCCGGGGTCCGGACCCGTGCGGCCTCAGACCGTACGAGTCCGGGCCGCGACCGGGTCGGCGGTGGAGCGGACCGAGGTGCTCGGTGTGACGTCCCTCGCCTCCCCGGCCGGTCCGCAGGGACGGGACTACTGTGGGCTCGTACGTGGCCTCGTACACGGACTCGTACGCGGACCGAACACCCTCACCACCCTCGGGAGTCAGTCATGTCAGACCGCTTCGACGTCGTCGTACTCGGAGCTGGCCCCGGCGGCTACGTCGCCGCCATCCGCGCCGCCCAGCTGGGCAAGCGGGTCGCGGTCGTCGAGGAGAAGTACTGGGGCGGCGTCTGCCTGAACGTCGGCTGCATCCCGACCAAGGCGCTGCTGCGCAACGCCGAGCTCGCCCACATCTTCAACCACGAGGCCAAGACCTTCGGCATCAAGGTCGACGGCACGGTCTCCTTCGACTACGGCGAGGCGTTCCGCCGCAGCCGCACGGTCGCGGACGGCCGCGTCAAGGGCGTCCACTTCCTGATGAAGAAGAACGGCATCACCGAGTTCGACGGCCGGGGCACCTTCCTCGACGCGAACACCCTCCAGGTGGCGAAGGCCGACGGCACCACGCAGACGATCTCCTTCGACAACTGCATCATCGCCACCGGCGCCACCGCCCGCCTGCTGCCCGGCACCGCGCTGAGCGACCGCGTCGTGTCGTACGAGGAGCAGATCCTCGCCGAGGACGCCCCGCAGTCGATCATCATCGCCGGCGCCGGCGCGATCGGCATCGAGTTCGCGTACGTCCTGAACAACTACGGCACCAAGGTCACCATCGTCGAGTTCCTCGACCGGATGGCCCCGCTGGAGGACGAGGAGGTGTCGAAGGAGCTCGCGAAGCAGTACCGCAAGCTCGGCATCGACGTCCTCACCTCGACCCGCGTCGACGCCATCGACGAGTCCGGCCCGCAGGTCCGCGTCACCGTCACCGGCAAGGACGGCTCCCAGAAGGTCCTGGAGGCCGACAAGGTCCTGCAGGCCATCGGCTTCGCCCCGAACGTCTCCGGCTACGGCCTGGAGAACACCGGTGTCGCCCTCACCGAGCGCGGCGCCATCGACGTCGACGGCCGCTGCCGCACCTCCGTGCCGAACATCTTCGCCATCGGCGACGTGACCGCGAAGCTGATGCTCGCGCACACCGCCGAGGCCATGGGTGTCATCGCCGCCGAGACCATCGCGGACGCCGAGACGATGGAGCTCGACTACCCGATGATCCCGCGGGCGACCTACTGCCAGCCGCAGATCGCCAGCTTCGGCTACACCGAGGCGCAGGCCCGCGAGAAGGGCTACGACGTCAAGGTCGCCAAGTTCCCCTTCATGGCGAACGGCAAGGCGCACGGCCTCGGCGACTCGACCGGCTTCGTGAAGATCGTCGCCGACGCCAAGTACGGCGAGATCATCGGCGCCCACCTGATCGGCCCGGACGTCACCGAGCTGCTGCCCGAGCTGACCCTGGCCCAGCAGTGGGACCTGACCGTGCACGAGGTCGCCCGCAACGTCCACGCCCACCCGACCCTGGGCGAGGCCGTGAAGGAAGCGATCCACGGCATCGCCGGACACATGATCAATTTCTGATCCGGGGTATTTCTCTCAGGTCTCCCCCACAAAGGGGTGATAGGCACGGACTTGTGCCTCGCGAAACCTCTCCCCGTGCGCCGGGTGGCGAACCGTCCCGACCCCTCAGGTCGTGGGTGCGTTCGTCACCCGGTACGCACATCTGGCTGGCCGTCATCGCGCTCACCAGCCTGGTCATCGCGCTGTCCTCGGACGGCCTGGACCACTATCTGCTGCACCGCAACAGCAGCAATCTGTACGAGCTCTCCCGGCACCCCCTGCGGGCCCTGCTCGGCAGCGCCTTCTGGATCGAGAACCCGGCGAGCCTGCCCTTCTACGCGGTCCTCTTCGAGGTCTTCCACGCACCCGTCGAGCGCTGGCTCGGCACCGTGAAATGGCTCGTGGTGGTCGGCACCGCGCACGTCGCCGCCACGCTCGTCAGCCAGAAGGTGGTCCTGGAGGCCATCAGGGACCACGACGTGCCGCGCAGCATGGCGCACGTCGTCGACATCGGGGTGAGCTACGGCCTCGCCGCCTCGGTCGGCATCCTCACCTACCGGCTGCCGCGCCCCTGGCGCTGGTTCTATCTGGCTGGCGCGGTGGCCTTCTTCGCGGTCCCGCTGGTCTCCGACCGTACGTACACCGACCTCGGGCACGCGGTCTCGCTGGTGATCGGTCTGGCCTTCTGGCCGCTGACCCGGGACGGCCACGGCCCGGGGGCCGGACCGGAAAAATCCCTGGTGGACGCCGACGGACGCGGCGCACACTGAGGGGGTACGGGAACGGGGCGGCCGCTTCGAGCGCGCGGAGGCGAACCGCGCGGGCCGCCCCGCTCCTCGTACCGATCCCCGGACTTACGCGCCGAGCAGCCGCTCCAGGACGACGGCGATGCCGTCCTCCTCGTTGGAGCCGGTGACCTCGTCGGCCACCGCCTTCAGCTGCTCGTGGGCATTGGCCATGGCCACACCGCGGGCCGCCCAGCCGAACATCGGGATGTCGTTGGGCATGTCGCCGAAGGCGATGGTCTCCGCGGCCTTCACGCCGAGCCGGCGCGCGGCGAGCGAGAGCCCGGTCGCCTTGCTGAGGCCGAGCGGCACGATCTCCACGATGCCCGGACCGGCCATGACGACGTCGACGAGACCGCCGACGATCTCCCGGGCGAGCCGGGTCAGCTCGTCGTCGCTCATCAGCGGGTGCTGGATGTAGAGCTTGGTGAGCGGCGCCGCCCACAGCTCGGCCGGGTCCTCGTACGGCACGTACGGCAGCGGCCCGTCCTGGGTCCGGTAGCCGGGGCCGATCAGGACCTCGCCCTCCAGGCCGTCGCGGCTGGCGGCCAGGGCCAGCGGCCCGACCTCCGCCTCGATCTTGGAGAGCGCGAGCCCGGCGAGCTGCCGGTCGAGGGTCAGCGAGGTCAGCAGCCGGTGCTCGCCGGCGTGGTAGACCTGCGCGCCCTGCCCGCACACCGCGATCCCCTCGTAGCCGAGGTCGTCGAGGATGTGCCGGGTCCAGGGCACGGCCCGCCCGGTCACGACGATGTGCGCCGCGCCGGCCGCGGTCGCCGCGGCCAGCGCCTCGCGCGTCCGGTCCGAGACGGACTCGTCGGGCCGCAGCAGCGTCCCGTCGAGGTCCGTCGCGACCAGGCGGTAGGGGAAGGCGGCGCTCACTTGGAGATCGGCTCCAGGACCTCGCGCCCGCCGAGGTAGGGGCGCAGGACCTCGGGCACCCGCACCGAGCCGTCGGCCAGCTGGTGGTTCTCCAGGATCGCCACGATGGTGCGCGGGACGGCGCACAGCGTGCCGTTCAGCGTGGCCAGCGGCTGCACGACCTTCTTGCCGTCCTTGTCGTCGCGCATGCGGACGGACAGGCGGCGGGCCTGGAAGCCGTCGCAGTTGGAGGCCGAGGTCAGCTCGCGGTACTTGCCCTGGGTCGGGATCCACGCCTCGCAGTCGAACTTGCGGGAGGCGGAGGCGCCCAGGTCGCCGGTGGCGACGTCGATCACCTGGAACGGCAGCTCCAGGGAGGTCAGCCACTGCTTCTCCCAGTCGAGCAGCCGCTTGTGCTCGGCCTCGGCGTCCTCCGGCGCGACGTACGAGAACATCTCGACCTTGTCGAACTGGTGGACGCGGAAGATGCCGCGGGTGTCCTTGCCGTACGTGCCGGCCTCGCGGCGGAAGCACGGCGAGAAGCCGGCGTACCGCAGGGGCAGCTTGTCGGCCTCGATGATCTCGTCCATGTGGTACGCGGCGAGCGGGACCTCGGAGGTGCCGACCAGGTAGAAGTCGTCCTTCTCCAGGTGGTACACGTTCTCCGCGGCCTGGCCGAGGAAGCCGGTGCCCTCCATGGCGCGCGGGCGGACCAGGGCCGGGGTGAGCATCGGGACGAAGCCGGCCTCGGTGGCCTGCGCGATCGCCGCGTTGACGAGCGCGAGCTCGAGCAGCGCGCCGACGCCGGTCAGGTAGTAGAAGCGCGAACCGGAGACCTTGGCACCGCGCTCGACGTCGATGGCGCCGAGCGCCTCGCCGAGCTCCAGGTGGTCCTTGGGCTCGAAGCCCTCGGCCGCGAAGTCGCGGATGGTGCCGTGGGTCTCCAGGACGACGAAGTCCTCCTCGCCGCCGACCGGCACGTCCTGGTGGACGATGTTGCCGAGCTGGAGGAGCAGGGTGCGGGCCGTCTCGTCGGCCTCGTTCTGCTCGGCCTCCGCGGCCTTCACGTCGACCTTGAGCTGTTCTGCCTTCTGCAGCAGCTCGGCGCGCTCCTCGGGGGAGGCCTTGGGGATCAGCTTGCCGAGCGACTTCTGCTCGGAACGGAGTTCATCGAAGCGGACGCCGGACGACCTGCGCCGCTCATCGGCGGAGAGCAGGGCGTCGACGAGGCCGACGTCCTCTCCACGGGCGCGCTGGGAGGCGCGAACACGGTCGGGGTCCTCACGGAGCAGGCGAAGGTCAATCACCCCACCAGGCTACCGGTGCGGCCGGGAGGGCCCTACCCGATATAGGGTTGCGTGTCACTTTGCCCGAATTGCTTTGCTTTCCGGTGAATTACTCGTTCCGGAGTTCCTGCATAGTTCTGCACAGCGAGGGTGAGTTATCCACAGGCTGTGCGAAAGATCTGTGGACGAATACGGGCCGTCGATCTTTCCCGCATTTTCCCACTCCTTCGAGTGGGAATCGCTCGCCCCAAAGTGTGGGCCCCCGGACCTGGGGTGACGACGATTTGTCGACCTGCGTGACCGGTCTTGTCGACTTGTCCCCAGGTCGAGGAGCGGGCCTGTGGATAACTCCGGCCGGGACTCCGGCCGGACTCAGGCCCGCCCGTCCTGGGCCCGGGCGAGCCAGTCGGAGGCCTCGGTGAACTCGGTGTCCGTCGTCCCGCGCCGCAGCGGCCGGACGTCCTCCACCGCCACGCCGGCGCGCGGGTACGAGCCGAGGAACCGCACCTTCGGGCAGATCCGCTTGAGCCCCATCAGCGCCTCGCCGACCCGCCGGTCCGCGATATGGCCCTCCGCGTCGACGGCGAAGCAGTAGTTGCCGATGCCCGCGCCGGTCGGGCGCGACTGGATCAGCATCAGGTTCACCCCGCGCACCGCGAATTCCTGGAGGAGTTCGAGCAGCGCACCCGGGTGGTCGTCACCGAGCCACAGCACCACCGAGGTCTTGTCCGCGCCGGTCGGCGCCGCCGGCCGGGCCGGCCGGCCCACGAGCACGAAACGCGTCTCCGCGTTCTCGGCGTCGTGGATCTCGGTGACCAGGGGCTCGAGACCGTATGTGGCCGCCGCGAACTCGCCCGCGAAGGCCGCGTCGAAACGGCCCTCCTGGACGAGCCGGGCGCCGTCCGCGTTGGACGCGGCCGACTCCCACACCGCGTCCGGAAGATGGGCCCGCAGCCAGTTCCGCACCTGCGGCTGGGCCACCGGATGCCCGGTGACGGTCTTGATCTCCGACAGCTTCGTCCCCGGCCGTACGAGCAGGGCGAAGGCGATCGGGAGCAGCACCTCGCGGTAGATCATCAGCGGCTTGCCCGAGGCCAGCTCGTCGAGGGTCGCGGTCACGCCACCCTCGACCGAGTTCTCGATCGGCACGAGCGCCGCGGCCGCGTCGCCGTTGCGCACGGCGTCGAGCGCGGCCGGGACCGAGACCATCGGGACGAGTTCCCGCGTGGCGGCCTCGGGCAGCGTACGCAGCGCGGCCTCGGTGAAAGTGCCTTCGGGACCGAGATACGTATACCGGTTGGCGGACATACGGTCACCCTAATGGAGGCCTTGGAGCAAGCGGGCGCGCTCCGTCTCCACCGGGCCCGCCACGCCCGCAGCAGGTGGCTACGCCTCCAGCAGCCGCTGCCCCACGTACTCGCCCTCCGCCGGCCCGCCCGGCACCGCGAACAGACCGCTCGCCTCGTGCCGCAGGAACGGCGACAGGGCGTCGCCCCGGTCGAGCTTGCGCTGCACCGGCACGAAGCCGCGCAGCGGATCGGCCTGCCAGCAGACGAAGAGCAGCCCGGCGTCGGGGGTGCCGTCCGCCGCGATCCCGTCGTGGAAGGAGAACGGCCGGCGCAGCATCGCCGCCCCGCCATTCTGTGCGGGGGCGGAGATCCGGGCATGGGCGTTGTCGGGGATGACGGTCTTGCCGTCCGGACCCATCTTGTTCAGGTCCAGCGGGGTGGTCTCGCTCCCGCCGGACAGCGGCGCGCCGTCCGACTTCCGCCGCCCGATCACCTTCTCCTGCTTGTCCAGGGACAGGCGCTCCCAGTCGTCGAGCAGCATCCGGATCCGCCGGACGACCGCGTACGAGCCGCCCGCCATCCAGTCGGACGCGGAGGACCCGGGCACGAAGATCCGCCGGTCGAAGTCGGGGTCGGCCGGCTTGGGGTTGTTGGTGCCGTCGACCTGACCCATCAGGTTGCGGGCGGTCATCGGGCGGGCGGTGGCGCCGGCCGAGCGGTTGAAGCCGTTCATCTGCCAGCGCACCCGGGCCGCGTCACCCGCGTCCTTCTGGAGCGCGCGCAGCGCGTGGAAGGCGACCAGCGCGTCGTCCGCCCCGATCTGCACCCACAGATCGCCTTCCGAACGCTTCGGGTCGAGCGCGTCCGAAGAGAAGGGGGGCAGCGGATCGAGCTGGGCGGGGCGCCGCGCGGTGAGACCGGTGCGGTCGAAGAAGGTACGTCCGAAGCCGAAGGTCACCGTCAGGGAGGACGGGCCGGCGTCCAGCGCGATCCCGGTGTCCCCGGTCGCCGTCCGGCCCGCCATCAGCGCCTTCGCCGTGGCCGACCAGCGGCGAAGCAGCGCGGCGGCCTCCTTGCGGCCCGCGCCCGGCGCGAGGTCGAAGGCGATCAGATGGCCCCGGGACTGAAGCGGAGTGGTGATCCCCGCCTGATGTTTCCCGTGAAACATCACCTCGGTCGCCCCGACCGTGGTGAGCGCCGGCGAACCCCCGGAGCCGGCCTTGCCGGTCTCGGAGCCGTCTCCGGACACGGCCGCGGAGATGCCGGCGCCGCCGGCCGCGCCGATCACCAGTCCGGCGGCACCGGCCGCGCCCACGGTGCCGAGCACTCGTCGGCGGGAGATCTCAAGATTGTTGTCGCTCACGGGCTCAGCCGATCTTCACGTTCTTCTCGATGGTGGTCTGGTCGATCTCGGAGGTACGGACGGTGACCTGCATCAGCCACTCGCCCGCCATCGGCAGCTGGACGCCGCTCGCCGTCCAGTGTCCGGTCTGGATGCGGTCGGGCAGCACCGGCAGCGGGCCGATGTCCTTCGCCTTGAGGGTGAAGGAGACCTTCACCTCGGGTACGTCGAGCGCCCGGCCGTTCGGCCGCAGCACATAGAGGTGCAGCGCGTTGGCGCCCGTACGCCCGGGGTCCAGGGTGAGCTGCACGGTGCCCTTGCCGTCCGTGCCGCCGGTGTCGAAGGGCAGCCGGACGTCGATCGGGCGGTTCGGCACCGCGGCGGGGCCGGCGGCGGCGCGGCCCCGCCCCGCCTCCTCCTCGGTACGGGCGGGCTCGGTGGAGGTGAGCACGGTCGTCACGGCGAGCAGGACGACGGCCACGGCGGCCTCGGTGAGCACCGAGCGGCGCAGCCCGGCCCGCTCGGGGTCGGCGTCCCGCGCCTTCTTCCGCCGCGCGGTGGCGACGGCGGCCCGCTGCCGGGCGAGCTGCGCGGCCCGCTCGGCGTCCGGCTCGTCGGCCGCGTCCTCGACGGAAGTCTCGTCCGCGTCGGAAGTCTCGTCCGCGTCGGGCAGGTCGTCGTCCTCGGCTCCCGCCGGCCGCTCCGCGAGCCGCCGCACCCACCTCCGCGACACCCACCCGATGCCGATCAGGACGGCCACCAGGCCGACCTTGACCAGGAGCAGCTGTCCGTACCGGGTGCCGGTCAGGGCCGACCAGGTGCCGACCTGCCGCCAGGTCTGGTAGATCCCCGTGGCGGCGAGGACGACGACCGAGCCGAAGGCCAGGTTCGAGTAGCGCTCGACGGCGGACCGCTCGACCGAGGGCGCCCGGTAGAGCGCGACGAGCAGGGCGGTGAGTCCGCCGAGCCAGGCGGCGACGGCCAGCAGGTGCAGGATGTCGACCGGCATCGCGATGCCCGGCTGCAGCCCGGTCGAGGCGTGCTCGGCCAGCGCCCACGTACCGGCGATGCCGGCCGCGACGACGGTGCCGCCGAGGGCGAGGCCGAAGGCGAGGTCCTTGTGCTCCTTCTCGTCGCGGCGCCGGGCGTAGGCGCCGAACAGCACGGCGACGAACAGCGCGGCGGCGCCGAGCAGCAGTAGCCGGGAGGAGAGCGCGGCGCCGGTCTTGGTCTCCAGGACGGCCCGGAGCCCGCCCAGGTCGAAGACGTCGCCGAGCCTGCCGGTCTTGGTGTACGGGTGGCGGAGCAGCAGCAGCGCCAGGGTGGCCGCGGTCAGTGTCAGCCAGCCCCGGACCACGAGCCGCTGCACCGGGCGCACGGCGGCACCGCGCGGCCAGCAGGCCAGGACGAAGGCCCCGCCGCCGACGAGGACGACGAAACCGGCGTACGAGAGGTAGCGCGCGATCCCGTAGAGCGTGCCGACCAGGCCGCCGCCGATGGGGGTGTCGGGCAGGACGACGGAGGTCGTGGAGGGGGCGCCGACGGAGAAGGTGAAGGCGCCGGAGACGGGGTGGCTGTCGGCGGACACGGTCTGCCAGGCCACGGTGTAGGTGCCGTCGGGCAGTCCGGGCAGCAGCGTGACGCCGTAGCGGACGACCGAGCCGCTGCACAGGTTCTGTATCTCGCCGGTGTCGACCCGCTTCCCGGCCGGGTCGAGGACCCGGATGGAGTCGTCGCTCATGGCGACCTCCTCCGAGAAGGTCAGGTTGACCTCCTTGGGGGCGGTGGCGACCACCGCCCCGTCCTGCGGGTCGCTGCCGGTCAGCGCCGCGTGCGCGGACGCGGGGCCCGCACCGGCGAGCAGGGCGCCGAGCAGGGCGGCGGCGACGAGCAGCAGCCGGACGAGAACGTGTCCCCGTCCGGGGGCCGGCCCGAGGCGCGGGGCGGTGGTTGCCATCGTGTGTGTCACTCCCTCAACGAGCTCAGTGCTGCTTCGGGTTGTGGTTGGGCGCCTCGACGGGAAGCGTGACCTTGATGGGGTCGGACTTCTCGAAGTGGAGCTCGATGTCGACCTTGTCCCCCTGCTTGGGCTTCTGCTTGATGCCCATGAACATGATGTGGCTGCCGCCGCGTTCGAGCTTGAGCTCGCCGTTCGCGGGGATGTCGAAGGACGTCACCTGCTGCATCTTCTGGTTCTTCGTCTCGTGGATCTGGATGTCGTCCGAGAGACCGCTGGTGACGGACAGGAGCTTGTCGGCGGTGGCGCTGTCGTTCTTGATGGTGAGGAAGCCGCCGGCCATGTCCATCACGGGCTGGGGCATGAACGCACCGCTGACCTCCAGCTTCGGCTTGCCCTTGGCGTTGTCGGCGGTGACGTCGTCCGACGAACAGCCCGTCAGGCCCAGCGCGAGGGAGACGGCCAGAGCGGTGGCGGCGGACAGGGCGGTGGTGCGGCGGTTCACGGGTTCTCCCCCTTGATGAGCTTCGGCAGATCGGCGGCGTACTGGTCGGACGTGGTGTCCTCGCCGTAGAGCACATAGCCCTGGTCGGTGGTCGGCGAGAACGCGATCACCTGGGCGCCGTGCATGGAGACGACGGAGCCGTCCTTCTCCTTCTTGGGCGGGTCGATGCCGATGCCGATGGAACGGGCCCCGGCCTGGATGGCCGAGAAGTCGCCGGTGAGTCCGGTGAAGGACGGGTCGCCGGCGGCGGGCAGCCACTTGCCGAGCTCGGCGGCGGTGTCCCGCTCCGGGTCGGTGGTGACGAAGACGACCTGGAGCTTGTCCTGGTCGGCCTGGGGAAGCGCCTTGCGGGCGATGGCGATGTTGCTCATCGTCAGCGGGCAGACGTCCGGGCAGTGGGTGTAGCCGAAGTAGAGCAGGGTCGGCTTGCCCTTGGTGCGCTTGCGCAGGTCGAACTTCTCGCCCTTGCTGTCGGTGAGCACCAGGTCGGGCTTGGTGAAGGGCCGGTCGAGGACCGTGGCGGCCTTGGTGTTGTCGGAGCCGCCGGAGACCTCGGCGACCGTGCCCGCGCCGGTGCCGGCCGTCGTGTCGTCGCCACCGCCGAGGCCCACGGCCGCGGTGACGCCGATGGCGGCGACGATCGCGACCGCGGAGATGATCAACGGGGCCCGGCGGCCGGGGCGGCCGCCGTCCTTGTTGCCGGAGTTCTCGCCGGAGTTCTTGTCGGACATGGTGATTCCTTCGGTGAGGGGGAGGGCCGTCAGGCCGACCGGCGGCGTCCGGCCAGGACGCCGAAGGCGATTCCGGCGACACCCACGAGGATGCCGACCGCGCCGAGTACGCGGGCCGCGGTGTCGGTCGAGTCGGCGGCCGCCTCGTGCGCGCCGTCCTTGGTGTCGGCGGCAGGGGTGGCCGGCGCGGCACCGCCGTGGTGGGCGTCGGACGCGGCGGACAGCTTCAGGACCGGTGCCGGGCTCTCGGGCTCGGCGGCGCCCTCCTTGGGCTCCTCGATCCAGCGCACGACCTCGTTGTTGTCGTAGGTCTGGATCGCCTTGAGCACGAGCGAGTCGGTGTCCTCGGGCAGCCGGCCGAGGGAGAGCGGGAACTGCTGGAACTGGCCGGGGCCGATCTTCGAACCGTCGGCGGTCCAGGTGACCTTGGCGACGGCCTGGTCGATCTTCTTGCCGTGCAGCTCCAGCGGCTTGGCCAGCTTGGCCTTGGTGACCTCGACCTTCCAGCCGGGCACCGGCTGCGGCATCACGGAGGCCAGCGGGTGGTCGGTCGGGAAGTTGACCTCGACCTTGACGGTCGAGGCGTTGTCGCGCTCGTTCGGCACCTTCACGTTGACGGTCGCGTAGCCGCCCTTGGCCGCCTGGCCGACGGGCTGCACGCTCACGTGCGCGGAGGCGGCGCCGGCGAGCAGCAGGACGGAGGAGGCGGCGACACCACCGGCGACGGCGGCGCGGGCGAGGAAGCTACGGGAAACGCTCATGACGGAGACACTCCAGCTCATGGGAGAGGTGCCTCTCGGAGGACCGGAGGACCGGAAGACCGGAAGAGGACGAGAGGCACGAGTGACGGGTGGGTGCGGTCCGCGCGCGGGCGCGGACGCTGCGGACCCGCCCCCCGAGGTCTCTCGATGTGGCTGGAGCGGTCCGCGTCAGGCTGCGAGCACGCAGCGGGTGGCGGCCGGCGGGCCGCGCCTGATCACCGTGTGCTGAAGTGCCTCGGCCACCGGCGGCGGCGAGGAGTCGGCGGCGGTACGGGACGGGCCGCGCGGCCCGGTGGCCGGAGCGCCCGGCAGCCCGGCGAGCAGCGCCCGTACGAGCGCGAGCGCGCCGCGCAGCGAGCGGACGAGCGCGCACTCGGCGAGCTCGACGGCACCCCGCGCGGAGAGCGTGGTGAGCCGGCCGAGGGCGAGGTCGCCCCGGCGCAGCAGCCAGCCGGTCGCGAGCGCGGCGAGCAGGTGGCCGAGCAGCATCGGCAGGCTGGGGACGAGCGAGGCGAGACCGGTCTGGCCGGCCGCCGCGTCCGCCATCCCGGTCAGGTGCGCGTGCACGCCGCCGGCCGGGGCGACGGGGGCGAGCCCGGCGTCGCTGACGATCCGGGCCGCGTCGGCGGGGCTGAGCGTGGAGGCGCCGCCCCCGCAGACCAGTTTGGCCGCGAGCCGCAGGAGTGCCTCGTCGGCCTGGGGGCCCGTCACGAGCCGGCGCTGGCCGAGCCCGAACAGGGCGTGCAGGGCGAGCTGTCCGGTGGCGAGCGCGGTCACGATCGCGGGCAGCGAGCGCTCCCGGCCCGTGAAGAGCACGATGATCCCGAAGACGCCGAGGAAACCGGCGACCAGCGACCACAAAGCGATCCCCGCACAGGCGGCCAGCGCGTGGCCGAGCCCGGACAGCACGACGCAGACCGCGGTGAACACCGCGGCCCTCAGCAGACGTGGTGCGAGCGCGGGGGCAGACATGGCGGGGCCATCATCGCACCAGGCCCACCCCCTCCATACGGCAGGTCCGGAACATCACCCTTGGGAGCCTTGAGGCGACATACACCGCTGCACGGATCCCCGCATCCGCCGAACGGGCGCTGTTGCGGTCCGAGGGGGCTTATGGACCACCTCGTCCGGCAATACGTATCGGTATGTCGTGCCGCAGCATGTCGAGCCGCAGCCAGGAGGCTGGAGCATGAGCATCTGGTGGTCCCTGCATCTGCGGCGCGAGGCCGCGAGCGTCCCGCTCGCGCGACGCCTGCTGCTCGGCACGATGGAGACGGCCGGGGTGGATCCGGACGTGTCGTACGAGCTGTCGGTGGCCCTCACGGAGGCCTGCGCGAACGCCGTCGAGCACGGCGGGGCCGTCGCAGGCCGGGGCGGCCGGACCTCGGAGGCGTACCGCGTCACCGCCTACCTGGACGGCGAGACCTGCCGGATCGAGGTGGCCGACTCGGGTCCCGGCTTCTCCGCCGCCCCTCCCGCTCTCGCGGCGACCCCCGACGCCGAGAACGGGCGCGGCCTGCGTCTGATCGAGGAGCTCGCCGACCACGTCCACTTCGGCCGGACCGGCCGCGGCGGCGCGCTCGTCAGCTTCGACAAGCTGCTCAAGTGGCGCGCGGACGCGCCGCTCGCGCTGACGTGAGCACGTGAACGCGTGAGCACTGAGCGCGAGGGGCCCCCGCCGACCGATGCCGGCGAGGGCCCCTCGTACGTACGGGAGAGGTCAGCCCTGCAGGCCGGCCATCCACGCCTCGACCTCGTCCGAGCGGCGCGGCAGCTGGTCGGAGAGGTTCCGGTTGCCGTCCTCGGTGACGAGGATGTCGTCCTCGATCCGGACGCCGATGCCCCGGTACTCCTCCGGCACGGTCAGGTCGTCGGCCTGGAAGTAGAGCCCCGGCTCGACGGTCAGGCACATGCCCGGCTCCAGGGTCGTGTCGACGTACGCCTCGGTGCGCGCGGCGGCGCAGTCGTGGACGTCCATGCCGAGCATGTGACCGGTGCCGTGCAGGGTCCAGCGGCGCTGGAGGCTGAGCTCCAGGACGCGCTCCACCGGGCCCTCGACCAGGCCCCACTCGACGAGCTTCTCGGCGAGCACGCGCTGCGCGGCGTCGTGGAAGTCGCGGTAGCCGGCGCCCGGCTTCACCGCGGCGATGCCGGCCTCCTGCGCCTCGTACACGGCGTCGTAGACCTTGCGCTGGATCTCCGTGAACCGGCCGTTGATCGGCAGGGTGCGGGTGACGTCGGCGGTGTAGAGCTCGGTGGTCTCCACGCCGGCGTCGAGCAGCAGCAGGTCGCCGGAGCGGACCGGGCCGTCGTTGCGGACCCAGTGCAGGGTGCAGGCGTGCGGGCCGGCGGCGGCGATGGTGCCGTAGCCGACGTCGTTGCCCTCGACGCGGGCGCGCAGGAAGAAGGTGCCCTCGATGTAGCGCTCGCTGGTGGCCTGCGCCTTGTCGAGGACCTTGACGACGTCCTCGAAGCCGCGGGCGGTCGAGGCGCACGCCTTCTCCAGCTCGGCGACCTCGAAGGCGTCCTTCACGAGGCGGGCCTCGGAGAGGAAGACCCGCAGCTCCTCGTCGCGCTCGGCGGTGACCTTGTCGGTGAGGGCGGCCTCGATGCCGGCGTCGTGGCCGCGCACGGCGCGGACCGGGCCGGTGGCCTCCTTGAGCTGCTCGGGCAGCTCGCGGACGTCCTGCGCGGGGATGCCGAGCAGCTGCTCCGCCTCGGCGAGGGAGTGGCGGCGGCCGACCCACAGCTCGCCCTGGCCGTCGAGCCAGAACTCGCCGTTCTCGCGGTTGGAGCGCGGCAGGAGGTAGATCGTGGCGGTGTGGCCGTCGGCGGTGGGCTCCAGGACGAGCACGCCGTCCTGCGTCTGGTCGCCGGTGAGGTACGCGTACTCGGTGGAGGCGCGGAAGGAGTACTCGGTGTCGTTCGACCGGGTCTTCAGGTTGCCGGCCGGGATCACCAGGCGCTCGCCCGGGAAGCGCGCGGACAGCGCGGCGCGGCGGGCGGCGGTGTGGGCGGCCTGGGCGATCGGGGCGAGGCCGTGCAGCTCGGTGTCGGCCCAGCCGGACTTCATGCTGTCGGCGAGCTCGTCGGAGACGCCCCGGTAGAGGCCGTTCTTGCGCTGCTTGATCGCCTGCTCTTCGGACTCCTCCGGGGTCTCCGGGTTCTCCGTCGTGAGCTCCTCGGCCACGGGTCTGCCTCCTCTTGGTACGACACTGAACCTTCACCATCGTACGGGCGTGCGGTCAGGTGCCAAGAGGCCTTAGACCCATGACAGCTTTTGCTGACGGCCGTCACTCGAAACGGCCGTCACTCGAAGCGGGCGGCGAGCAGCACCACGTCCTCGCCGTCGGCCCCGCCCGTGTCCAGGCCCTCGGGCAGCACGGTGCGCAGCACGTGGTCGGCGACCGCGCCCGGATCGGACCGGTCCGCCTTGGGCACGCTCGCCGCGGCGGCGTGCAGCCGGGCGAAGGCCCGGTCCATGGCGTCGCCCGTCCGCCGCAGCAGCCCGTCGGTGTAGAGAAGCACCGTTTCTCCGGGGGCGGGCGACAGCTCGACGCTCGGCGCCTCCCAGCAGGACAGCATGCCGAGCGGTGCGGACAGCGAGGTCTCCACGTACTCGGTGCGCTGCTCGCCGATGACCAGCGGTGGGGTGTGTCCGGCCCCGGCGAGCACGATCCGGCGGGCGGCCGGTTCGCAGAAGGCGAAGAGCGCGGTGGCCGATCGGGCGGGCTCGGTGAGGCGGAGCAGCAGTTCCAGGTCGGAGAGGACGGCGACCGGGTCCTCGCCCTCCATCACGGCGTACGCGCGGAGGCTGGCGCGCAGCCGGCCCATGGCGGCCAGCGCGCTCGGCCCGCTGCCCGTGACGGAGCCGACGGCCAGGCCGAGGGCACCGTCGGGCAGCGGCAGCGCGTCGTACCAGTCGCCGCCGCCGCGCGGGCCGGTGCGGTGCCGGGCGGCGAGCTGCACGCCGGGGACCCGGGGGAGCCGGCTGGGCAGCAGCTCCTCGGCGACGGTGGCGACCCGGACGCGGGCCCGCTCGACCTCCAGGAGACGGGCCAGCTGCTCGGTGGCGAAGCGGCCGTACAGCCCGATGAGGTGGCGCTGCCGCTCGGTGGGCTCGGCCGGCTCGTCGTACAGCCAGACGACGGCGCCGAGCCTGCCGGCCTCCTCGGTGGCGAGCGGCAGGGCGTAGCTGGCGGCGTAGCCGAGGCGGGCGGCGACCTCGCGGTGGCGCGGGTCGAGGTCCTCCTCGGAGCGCAGATCGGGGTGGGCGACGGGGCGGGGCAGCGCGCCCTCGGGGAGCGGGTCGAGTCCGTCGAGGATCCGGCCGTACGAGGTGACGCTGCGCGGGACGGTCTCGATGGTGCCGAGCTCGGCGTGGGCGAGACCGAGGCCGACGGTGAGGGCGGGGCCCTGTCCGTCGGCGGGTTCGAGGACGGCCATGCCGCGGCGGGCGCCGACGAGGGCGGCTCCGGCGCGCAGTACCTCGCGCAGTGCGCCGTCGAGCGAGGCGGTCCTGATCAGGGACTCGGTGAGTTCGTGGAGGAGGGTGAGATCGGAGACCCAGCCGGCCAGCCGGTCCTGGAGGGCCACGGCGGAGGCGGGCGGGGGGAGCGGCGCGCCGAAGGGTGCCGCGGTGTGGGCCGCCGTGGGGGCGGCAGTGTGCGGGGGAGAGGGAACAGTGGAATCGATTCCGGCCACTTTCGGCGCACGCGGTGTACTCATGGCATTCCGCTTTCCGACCTGCGCGTTTCATGCAATAGCATCGCAAACCCCCAAGTCGTTCTGCGCCGCTACCCATCGATCCACATCTACACGCACATGTGGATCGATGTCCAGCATTGTCACCACGGGATTTCTGGTGTCCGTGGGATGCGGCGAGAGGGTTGAAGACTAGGGGAAGTTGGCCGAAAATTGACCTCGGTGTGCACCATTTGCGGTCGACTGGCGTCGTTTGAAAGCGCGTCATTTCGAGCGTGACGGGTACGTAATCGGTGACGGGCAGGGGCAGTTGGAGACGCCCCTGAATACGGACGCGGAACCCGAGCGTCCTCATCACCGCAGGCCGCACCCCTACCCCGAGTGGCGGGGAACGTGTTCCGGCAGGATCGCCGCCCGGACGCCCGCCGCACGCAGAGAGCGCCCGCAGGCAGCGCCCGTACGGGCCGGGCGAAGGCTCGTCGGCGCCAGGACGCGCAGTGAGTACGCGAGTGATACGCACGGTGAAAGCAACGCCACGTAGGGTGACATCCCTGTGATGCGTGGATTCGGCGTTCAACGGAAAGGAACGAGCGCTCATGCGCGAGATCCTCGGAAGGCGACGCAGGCTCCGGTTCGGACGCGGTGAGCGCGGGGCGGGCGCGGAGGCCATGCAGGGCATGCAGGGCACGCAGGGCACGGTGGATGTGCGGGCCTCGGCGCTGCTGTTCGGCACCGAGTGGGGCTGGCCGGTGGTGCCCGGCGTGGGCCTGCGGGTGGACGATGCGGCGCACGAGTCGGTGCAGGTCGAGCCGGTGCGGGCCGCCGAGGCGGTGCGGGCCGAGCCGGTGCGGGCCGAGGCGGTGCGGGTCGAGCCGGCCGCCGGAGAAGCCACCGGTGTCGTACGGAGCAGGGTGCCGTGGTGGGCCCGCGGGGCGCGGGCGGGCGCACGCGGGCGTACGCGGGAGCGCGCGCGGAACGGCGGGCTGTGGGCGGCGGTGGCCACCGGCTCCCTGTCGGGGGCCCTCACCGCGCCGCCGCCCGGGATGGTGTCCGGGGCGGCGTCCGGGGCCGGGCCGCTGTCCGCCGTGGTGGGCTGCGCGTGTCCCGACCCCCAGTGCGTCGTGCCCGGCGCGCACCCCCTCGACCCGGGCCTGCTCGCGGCCACCACCGACCCGCGCATGATCCGCTGGTGGTGGACCCGGCGCCCCGAGGCCCCGGTCCTCCTCGCCACCGGCGGCCGCGCCCCCTGCGCGGTCAGCCTCCCGGCCGTCGCCGGCGCCCACGCGCTCGCCGCGCTGGACGCGCAGGGCATGCGCCTCGGCCCGGTGGTGGCCACGCCCACCCGCTGGGCGATCCTCGTCGCCCCGTACAGCCTCGAACGGCTCGGCGAACTCCTCTACACCAAGGACAGCGTGCCCGCCTCGCTGCGCTTCCACGGCGACGGCGGCTATCTGCCGCTGCCGCCCTCGACCACCGGGACCGGCCAGGTGCGCTGGGAGCGCGCGCCGCTGGCGGGCTCGGCCCGGCCGTGGCTGCCGGACGTGGAGGCGGTCGTGGACGCGCTGGTCGAGGCGAGCACGAGCATGCCGGGGGGCGGCAGCCGGCTCGCGTACTGAGCCTCAAGCCTCGCGTACTGAGTCTCACGCGGTCGCCCAGGGCGGGCGTTCACCCGAACGGGTGTGGAACGGCCCGCCATCCAGGAGAAACGCGCGCGTGGCCGGACGGGAGCACACCGGCCGCGGATATCTTCGCGGGCAGGATCCGTTCCCGAGCGGGATCCGTTCCCGAGGAGCGAGCATGGGGCGCAAGAGTGGGCGCAGGACTCCGGCACGTATCGGTCCCGCGCGCCTGCGCGCCCTGGGGCTCGGCGCCGCCGTCCTGATCGCGGTCCTGGTGCCGGTCGCGGCGTCGGCGGGACCGGCGGGTGACGACGGTGCCGGGGTGCGCGGGGACGGGGACGCGAAGCCGACGGGGCTGCTCCGGGACCTGGGCCTCGACCTGGCTCCGTCCCGTACCGAGGCCGCGGCGGATCCCTCCGTCACCCGCTGCGGGCCCGAACTCGCCTCGCCCGACGGCGTGGAGGCCCAGACCTGTGTGGTGGCCGAGGGCCCGGACGTCTGGGCGCGTACGTACTACCGCAACGCGACGGGCCAGGAGCTCGACGCCGTCCTCACCCTGATGGCGCCCGGCGGGCGGACCGTCCAGGTGCGCTGCTCCATCGCGGCCCGGGACGAGCCGGGGACGTGCGAGACGCCGAGGGAGCGGAGCCGCGGCGCGGCCGACGCGTACACGGCGGTCGCGGAGTTCGCGGGAACGGGCGAGAACGGCAATGCGCCGTTGCTGCTGCGCTCGGGGAGCAACGCGGCGGAGCCGGAGAGCAGTTGATCACTTCTTGATCCGCAGAATACGGATCAAGATCTTCCGGATCAGGGGCGGTGTCGGTTACGGCATCCGTGTCCGGGCATGAGAACGCCCGGTCGCTGGCGACGGGGGATGCACCAGCGACCGGGCTTCAAGAACGGTAACAAGAGATTGGCCGTTCGCAAATTCGATCTCGGTTATTCGGACAGGGATTTCGCCCTTCCGAGGAGGGGTTGTGGCGGACATCACCGACTGGTCGGTCTGTCAGTCACGGATACCACCCCGGGTATCAGCTGAGCGTCACCTGACGGTTGGTGAGACCGCCGCGCGCCCGGCGCTCCTCCGTGGTGAGCGGAGCGTCCGAGGCGAGGGCCGTCGCGAGCCGCTCGGCGAACTCGGCGGCCGGCTTCTCGCAGTCCTCCGCCGTCATCGTGGTGGGCAGGTCCCACACCGGCACCATGAGCCCGTGGGCCCGGAAGGAGCCGACGAGACGGGTGTCCGGGCCGAGCGAGGAGGCGCCGGCGGCCTGCAGCCGGGCGAGCGCGTCGAGCAGCTTCTCCTCCGGGTGCGGCATGACCCAGCGCAGGTGGTTCTTGTCCGGCGTCTCGCACCAGTAGGCGGAGTCCACGCCGGTCAGCTTCACGGTCGGGATGGCGGCGGCGTTGGCCCGCTCCAGGGAGGCGGCGACCTCGGGGTTGGAATTGTCCGCGGACTCCGGAATCCAGAATTCGAATCCCGAGTGCACGACAGGCGAAAAATCGCCGTCGGCGTCGAGCAGATCCTGAAGTCGCGGACCCTCCGCCGGTACGCGGCGGGGCTCGACCGGCGTGCCCGGCTCGGCCACCAGGGCGCGCTCCAGCGTGTCGGCCAGGTCGCGGGCGAGGTCGCCGGAGGACGAGTCGTTCTGCAGCGCGAGCAGCACCGAGCCGTCGTCGCGGCGCAGCGCGGGCCAGGCCATCGGGAGCACGGTCGCGAGCGTCACCGACGGCACGCCCTCGGGCAGCCCGGCCTTGAGCGTCAGCGGGACGGTCGCGGCGGGCACCAGCTCGCGCAGGGCGACCCAGTCGCACTCGCCCGGCAGCCCCTCGAAGGGCCGCTGGACCAGCTCGGTCGCGGCGTGCGAGGCGGCCCGCCCGTGACACGCCTTGTAGCGGCGGCCGGAACCGCAGGGGCACGGCTCGCGCGCACCGACGACCGGGATCTCCCCGTTCGTGACCTGTGCCTGGCCGGTGCTGCCGGCCTTGCCGGGCTTCGTCTGGGGGCGCTTCTTGGCCATGGTGTGGCTTTCTCCCGATCGCGGCGGTGCTGTCTCGGCGCGAGCCTAGCCGTACGGGGAGCGCGACGCGGGTATGCCGGTGCGGCGTCCCCCGGGAGGGGCGGGAGCGGGGCGCCTGTCCCCTCGTTGCCGCTACATGCTGTCGCTACGTGCTGCTGCCCGCCCCGTACACCCGGCCGTACCCGCCGTGGCCGTACACCCGGCCGTACACGCCGTGGCCGTACATCCGGCCGTACACACCTTGGCCGTACGCACCCTGGCGTACACCCCGGCCGACATTCCAGGTCGTCATTCCAGGTCGTCGTACGCGTCGAGGAAACCGAATCCGGAGCCGCCGCCGACCCGGGCGGCGAAGTCCTCGCCGCGGTGGCCGCCGGTGACCTGCACCCAGACGGTGACCTCGCCGGTCGCGCTGTCCCGTACGCCCCAGTCCTGGGCGAGCGCGCTGATGATGTTCAGCCCGCGGCCGCCGCGCGCGGTGACCGACGGGGTGGCCGGAACCGGACGGGTGGGACCGCCGCCGTCCGTGACCTCCACCGTGAGTCCGCCGGACCGGTCGATGCTCCAGGCCGCTCGCACGTCTCCGTCGCCCACGTCCGCACAACCCAGCGGTCTGCCGTGCCGACAGGCATTGCTCAACAATTCGGAAAGGATCAGTACCGCGTCGTCGACGACCGATTCGGCCATTCCGCTGCGGCTCAACTGCTCCCGCATCCGGTGTCGCGCCGCACCCACGCCCGCAGGGCCATGGGGTACGGCCATGCTCGACGACGTGGGCACCTCCTGTGCCACCACCAACGCCACCCCCGAGACCTCCTTTGCCCCACGCCACGTGGTGAATGCCCCAATGGCCTGGACCGGAAACCGGCCAGTACGCCTCCGGTGACGCACTCGTGACGATCGCGTACGTCCCGAACGCGCCGGTGCACACCCCGCACCCGTGGGGAGGCTGGGGCAAAAGGGGTGTAACCGCACGGTTTCGGGGGTGGAGCCGGCGGGGTCAGGCGCGGCCGAGGTGGGCGAGGACCTGCTTGGGCCGGTTGGTGATGATCGCGTCCACGCCGAGCCGTACGCAGAGCTCCACGTCCTCCGGATCGTCCACGGTCCACACATGGACCTGGTGACCGGCGTTCTGGAGCCGCAGGATCACCGCCGGGTTGTGCCGCACGATCCGGACCGAGGGCCCGGCGATCCGCGCGCCGGCCGGCAGCCCGCCGACCCGCAGCCGCGGGGTGACGAACTGGGAGAGCGAGACGGTCGGCATGGTCGGCGAGGCGGTGGCGATGCGGTGCAGCGAACGCGCCGAGAAGCTCATGACGCGGACCGGGGAGTCCTCGGGCGTGGCCGGCTCGGCGAGGCCGAAGCGGCCGAGGAGCTGGAGCAGCTTCTCCTCCACCTGCCCCGCCCAGCGGGTGGGGTGCTTGGTCTCGATGGCGAGCTCGATCCGGCGGCCGGCGTCGGAGACGAGCTCCAGGAGGCGTTCCAGGGTGAGTACGGAGGTGGCCTCGGGGTCGCCCCAGTCAGGGCTCTCGCCCGCCTCGTCACGGCCCTTCCAGGTGCCGAAGTCGAGTGCGGCGAGGTCGGCGAGCTCCAGGGCGGAGACGGCGCCCTTGCCGTTGGAGGTGCGGTTGACGCGCCGGTCGTGGACGCAGACGAGGTGCCCGTCGGCGGTGAGCCGGACGTCGCACTCCAGGGCGTCGGCGCCGTCCTCGATGGCCTTCATGTAGGCGGCCAGCGTGTGTTCGGGGGCGTCCTCGGAGGCGCCGCGGTGGGCGACCACCTGGACGGGGCGGCGGCTGTTCGGCGGCTGCGGTGCGTGGGTCACCGCGACATGGTACGGGTGTCCGTTTGGCCCGAAGTAAACAATGGGGTGCGGACGCACAGCTCCGGCTTACAGTGGCCTGACGTGCTGTGGGAAAAGCTGTTCGCAGCACCATCGTCACCACCACCACCATTCCACCGCGACGGCCTGCGCAGTGAACGAGGAGAGAGCTGTGAGCACCGAGAACGAGGACGAGGGCACGGCGGCTCCGGCACCGGCTCCGGCAGCTCCGGCGGCTCCGGAAGCGGCTCCCGCACCGGCTCCGGCCGCTCCGGCACCGGCACCGGCTCCGGCCGCTCCGGCAGCGGCGGAGGCTGAGACCGCTGCCGCCCCGTCCGCCCCCGCGGCGCCTGCCACGCCTCCCGCCACGCCTCCCACCGCGCCTCCTCCGGTTCCGGCGTACACCGGAGCGGCTGCGGCAGCGGGAGCGCAGGGCGCCCAGGGCGCCGACGGCTGGCCGCCGGTCCCGCCGGTGACCCCCGCCTGGGGTGCGCCGCCGGTGCCGCCGGGCCCGGAGGCACCGCGCAAGCGCACCGGCGGACTGGTCGCGGCCGTCCTCGTCGCGGCGCTCGTCGCCGGCGGGGTCGGCGGCGGCATCGGCTACTGGGCCGCGTCCCAGCGGGACGGCGACACGACCGACTCGACCACCGTCTCCTCGGGCGACGCCCCGTCCTCCTTCAAGCGGGACCCCGGCACGGTCGCCGCGGTCGCGGCGAAGGCGCTGCCCAGCGTCGTCACCATCCAGGCCAAGTCCGGCGGTTCGGAGGGCGAGGGCGGCACGGGCACCGGCTTCGTCTACGACAAGGAAGGCCACATCGTCACCAACAACCACGTGGTGGCGTCGGCGGCGGAGGGCGGCACGCTGTCCGCGACCTTCTCCAACGGCAAGACGTACGACGCGGAGGTCGTCGGCCGTGCCGAGGGCTACGACGTGGCGGTCATCAAGCTGAAGAACGCGCCGTCGAACCTGACGCCGCTGCCGCTCGGCGACTCCGACAAGGTCGCGGTCGGCGACTCGACGATCGCGATCGGCGCGCCCTTCGGCCTGTCGAACACGGTCACCACGGGCATCATCAGCGCCAAGAACCGCCCGGTCGCCTCGGGCGACGGCGGCGGTGGCAAGAACTCGTACATGAGCGCCCTGCAGACCGACGCCTCGATCAACCCGGGCAACTCCGGTGGCCCGCTGCTCGACGCGAGCGGCGCGGTGATCGGCATCAACTCCGCGATCCAGTCGGCGGGCAGCGGCTTCGGCCAGTCCCAGGCCGGTTCGATCGGCCTCGGCTTCGCGATCCCGGTCAACCAGGCGAAGAACGTGGCCGAGCAGCTGATCAAGACGGGCAAGCCCGTCTACCCGGTCATCGGCGCCACGGTGAACATGCAGGACCGCGGCGAGGGCGCCGTCATCGCCGACTCGGGCTCCGGCGGCACCCCCTCCCTCACCCCCGACGGCCCCGCCGCCAAGGCCGGCCTGAAGCCGGGCGACGTCATCACGGGCTTCGGCGACCGCCAGATCGACAGCGGCCCGACCCTGATCAGCGAGATCTGGACCCACAAGCCCGGCGACTCGGTCAAGATCACCTACGAACGCAACGGCAAGCCCGCCACGACCACGGTCACCCTGGGCGAACGCACGGGCGACAGCTGACCTAGAGCTCCTCCACAGCACCAGGTCCGCCTCCCGAGCGGAGGCGGACCTGGCGGCACGCTCACGGGCTGGCAGTGCGGTTGAAGCTGGTGATGTTGAGCTTGATGCCCTTCACGGTCTTGAGCGTCGTGGGGAACTCCCCCTGGGCCGTCTGGCCGGGCTGCACGTTCGTCTCCAGTTCGGTGCCGTCCGCCAGCCGGGTACCGGCGGCGTCGACGGCCTCCCAGTCCCACGCGTAGTCGGACTTCTCGCTGCTGTTGTTCCTGATCGTCCAGACGACCCAGACGTTGGTCAGCCCGGCCACCGAGCGGTCGTCCAACTGGAAGCTGATCAGATCCGCCCGCTCGCCCTGCGGGGTCTCTGCGGCGGTGGTCGTACTCGGCGCGGGGGTCGTGTCCTGGTCGCCATCCCCCGCCGCGATGATGACGGTCACCACCACGACGATGGCGATCACTGCGGCCAGAGCGCCTGCGCACCCCCACAGACAGCCGCGCCCCCACCGCGTCTTCCGCGGCGGTTCCGGCGGAGACGGGTGTTGCCCGGGAACCGGTGGGCCGTAGCCCGGACTTCCCCACTGCGGCCTGCCCCCGGACGGCTCACTCGTCGGCATGTCGACCTCCTCCGCAATGGCTATCGCCAGGCTAGAAAGCGGGGCGAAACGCCGCGAACGGAGAGCAGCCACTCAGGCGACGCCCTCACCCGCCCGCCCGCCGTCGGCCGGACCCGCGCGAGCTCGTGGTCAACCTGTGGTCGGGCTTCCGTGCCCGCGCCGTCCAGCCGGTAGGCTGTAGCCCGCTCCCCGCCAGGTGAGGCGGGGCGAGGGTGGGTTGCCCGAGCGGCCTAAGGGAACGGTCTTGAAAACCGTCGAGGCAGCGATGTCTCCGTGGGTTCAAATCCCACACCCACCGCCAGGTCAGAGAAGCAGCAGGTCAGAGGGTGGGCCCCGAATCCCGGGGCCCGCCCTCTGCGTGCACCTTGTCTCACCCTGACTCGCCCGTATCCCGGTCCTGACCAGTGCGTGCGGGCCAGGGGCGGGCCAGGATCGGCGACTCAGCCGCCGTTGAGCCCCTGCTCGATGAGCGCGTTCGCCTTGTCCTGCTGCCCTCGCAGGATCTTGGCGTAGAACCGGAAGAGAACCGTGAGGCTGTGCCCCGCTCGCCGGGCGACTTCCACCGGATCCACTCCGGAGTTGATCCACAGGGACACCCCCGCGTGCCGCAGCGAGTACGGCACATCCGCAAGGGGCGTCTTGGCCTCTTTCGCCGAGAGTGCCTTGAGGCGGGCCGCGTCCCAGAGCGCGCAGTACTCGGTGGATGTGACACGTCCCTTCTCGACCGCCCGGAAGAGACGGCCGTCGTCCGCCACCCCGTACCGCTCGATGTGCCCCCGGAGCATCGTCGTGAGGACCGGAGGAATCGGTACCGGGCGGGTGGCCTTTCGCGCTCGCCTCTTCAGGCCGCGCTCGTCGTACGACTTCCCGTCGTCCGTCCAGCCGGACCCGACTTCGGGACGGCTTCCGGCGAGGACGAGTTCGCCCCACCCGGATTCCGGCAGCGTGCAGTCGGCCTCGCGCAAGGCCGCGATCTCCGAGGGGCGCATGGCGGCGTAGTAGAGGCACCCGAAGAACGCGGCCAGGTGCTCGCCGCGGTCGCTGATCTGCCTCACGGCCCCGATGAGGGCGGTGACCTGCTCTGGGTTGGGGACGTACCGGAAGTCGACTTCGTCGTCCTTCACCGGGGCCGCCCAGTCCACGCCACCCAGCGGGTTCGCGGGGAGGATCGTGCGCTCAACGGCGTACCGCAGCACGTTGCTCAGCACCATGCGCTTCCGGTTCACCGTGTTGTCGGCCGCAGGCTTCCCATCGAGCTTCCGGGAAATGGCGTCCAGGGCCGCGCGCAGCCGGTCCGACCGGGCGACCTCGGTCACCTTGTACGTGTGCTCAGAGATCCAGGCGAGCGCCTTGGCGACGTCGGCCGGCGGCTCCTCGACCTGGTGTCGCATGTGCAGGGTGCCCTCCGCGTCCCTCACCGCACGGAAGGCCCACCCATAGAGCGCCTTCCGCAGCACGGCGGCTTCCGGAGCCCCGCGTGAGCTGGACGCGAAGACCGGCGTGATGGTGGCCAAGGTCTCGGCGATGCTCGCGCGGTGCTTGGCCGCCGCGTTCGGCCACTTCATGAGCACGTACGCGGTGGCGTGCTCGTACCAGGTGGGCGTGGTCAGAACTTCAAGCTCAGAGACCGGCAGCCCGGTCTCCTCGTCGAACTGCTCGCGCTTGCGCAGCGCGGCCATCAGCTCGTTCTGGCGCCCTTCCGCCTGCGTCTTGAGCTTGAAGCTTCGGGAGTGTCGCTGCTCGCCGACCCGCCACCGCAGTTCGAACGGCTTCGGCCGGTTGCGTTGCCGGATAGCCCAGAATTCCACGTCGTACGTGAGCATGTCTCTCCAGATAGGTGAGGGGGCCCACCGGCGGTGGGCCCCCTCGATACGGGGTGGATCAGGCGGCGGCTTCCTCGCACTGGGACAGCCAGGCGTCCAGGTCCGAACGCCGAACGCGGAGCTGTCCGTTGGGGAGCTTGATCAGGCGCGGCCCCTTACTGCGGGCGCGCATCCGGTAGAAGGCGGCTCGGCTCATGTCGAGCTCGGCCAGAACCTCGGGGAGCTTGAGCATCGGCTGACGTGCCACGGGACTCCTCAGAGAAAGTTGGCGTGACATTGCTCTGAGTCGCGACTCATCGCGACTCAGAGCCGGGTTTCGGGGTCTTGAGTCGCGATGAGTCGCGACTCTCAGGAATGTGGCTCCGACGCGTTGAGCGTGATCCCGGCGTAGGTGGCGACCTGCCGGCCGTACGCATCGCGGGGCCGGGTGCGGTGGAGCTGGGGGACGACGGAGAGCAGGTTGCGGCCGAAGAGCTGCTTGGTGCCGATGGACTTCACGCCGTTGTCCTCGGCCCACTCCCGCCATGCGGCCCAGAGGATGTCCACGGGGACTTCGCGGGTGGGGCCGGTGGTGCAGCGCTCGCGGACGAACGCGGACGTGGGCGAAGCGGTGTCCTGCATGGTCATGACCGCGTCCTGCGAGGAAGCCGGTTCGGTGATCCGGCCGGTGCGCTGGAGGCGGATGAGGCCGTCGAGGGCCCAGTTGATGATGCCGGGCATCTCGGCGGCGAGCTTCTCCGTCAGGCCGGTGTCTTCCTTGCCGAGCCAGGAGACGGTCATGTTGAGGACGATGAAGCGGCGGGCGATGACGCCGGAGGAGTCGCCGAAGTTCGGCAGTTCGTTGGTGAGGACCATGAGCCGGGTGGGCAGCTTGCCCGTCCAGGGCTCGCGGTACTTCCGGTCGATGTCGATGGTGTCCTCGCCGGAGATGGTCAGCAGCCGCTCGACCACCTGCCCGCCGTCGCCGGACAGTCGGGCGTCGGAGATGACGGCGAGCGGCTTGCCGATGAGGGTGGAGAGCCCGAAGTTTGTGCCGAGACCGGCGAGGGTCGGCCCGGCCAGGTTCTCCTTGCCGACCAGTTCCTTCAGGATGCGGGCGATGGTGCCCTTTCCGGAGCGGGACGGGCCCTTCATCAGGAGAATCTTCTGCTGGTCGGTGCGGCCGGAGAGCACGTAGCCGAACCACTCCTGAAGGGCGGCGATGGACTCGGGGTCGTCCGGCCAGATCCCCGCCAGGAACGCCTCCCAGGCGGGGGCGGTCGCGTCGGGGTCGTAGTCGTACGGCACGGACACCAGGTTGAAGAACCCGGGCCCGTGGGGCAGCAACTCGCGGTCCCGGATGCGCAGCAGCCCGTTGCGGCACGCCACGATCGGGCTTGTGTCGTGCTTGCCGCGCTCGTGGTCGATCCACGCGGGGGCGTCGGTGTCAGTGGGCAGGAAGGTGATGGCGCTCAGCGCGTCGAGCAGGTTGCTGATTTTCGTCTTCGTCGGCGCCCACTCCCGCACCTCCCGCACCCCGGCTTTGTCGACGCCGGCGCAGAACGTGGCGTGCTCCAGGCGCTCGTAGAGTCCGGCGCGCATCTGCTGCTCGTCGTACTCCCGCCAACAAGTGCCCGTCCACTGCATCCACGACCCGCGCCACCGGCGCAGCCGCAGGCGGCCGTCCCCGGTATGCCAGTCGGGCACGATCCGCCGGGCGACGGCGAGCGGGTTGGACGGCGCGGGCAGTTCCTCCTCGGCGCTCACGCGGCGGTCCTCCCCTCGGACTGGAGCGGGCACGGGGTGCGGTGAGCGGTGTGAGCAGCGACCAGCGCGGCCACGGCGCGCTCGCCGCGCGCGGTCTCGTAGCGGCCACACGAGCAGAACGACGACGCGCTCGGCGACCCGCCCCGCGAGGTGGGGGCGGAGATCCGGAGCAACCCGACCACGCGGGGCCCGGTGGCTGGCTGCGGGTCAGAACCAGAAAGGACGCCTTCGGCGACGCCCTTCGGGGCGCCCACCGCCCGCAGCGGCCGGGGTCGGTTCGCGGCGGTCACGTCGTCGCTCCCAGGGCGAGGCCGTTGGCGACGGCGCGGCGCGCGTACGGCTCGGGTACGCCGACGCAGACGGCCGCGTCCACGAGGTGCTCGCCGAGCGTCTCCAGGCCGCACGGGCCGGGGCAGGCGGTGTGCTGCTTGGCGAGGAACGCGGCGGCCCCGTAGGCGGCCGTCCCGGCGCCCTGGTCGGGGTGGACCCTGATGTTGTCCAGGCCCCGGCTCAGGCCGGTCAGGACGTAGCGCTCGGTGTGGCGGCAGCCGGTGGCCACCGACCGGTCCCACCGGGCGCGGGTGGTCGAAGAGTCCACCCCCGCGCGGGGCCGGGTGGTTTCTTCCCTCTCCACCAGCGCGCGGACGACGGGCGGCAGGAGGGTCATGGTGCCGGTGCCGGGGCCGAGCCATCGGGCGTACTGCATCCGGGACTTGATGTCGATGCTGTCCCGGACGTGGTTGGCGGAGCGCATCACGCCCCGGTAGACCCAGTGCTCGCCGCGCGTCGTGGGCACGGTGCGGGTCGGCGGCAGGGTGGCGCGGGCCCAGTCGACGGCGTCGGCGTCGTCGAGGTCGACCACGGTCACTCCGGCGCCGCCGGGGTGGTAGGCGACGGCCCCGGCGCGGCGCCATGCGGCCGCCCATGGGCCGGAGGCGAGCACGGTGGGGTCGAGGGTGGCGGCGGCCCAGCCGTGGCACGGGCGCGGGCACAGGCACGGGCCGGGGGTCTTCATGTTCGGCCGCCCGCCGCATGCGTTGTCGGCGCAGTCGGGGCAGTTGCCGAACGGGCGCTTGTCGGCGCTCAGCGGCAGCACCGGCAGCCCGCCGGTCGCGAGTGTGAGCGCGAGGTCGAGCAGGGGGCCGGGCCGGGCGTCTCGCCGGACCGGGGTGGCATGGGTCATGCTGGATGTCTCCAGTTCTCTTGGGAGTGCTGGCAGATGAGGGCGGCCCCGGTTCTTGGCGGAATGGGGGGCCGCCCTTGGCGTTGCTAGAACGGCGGCTCGTCGCTGTAGCCGTTGCCCCACGGGTCGACGTGGGGCCGGTGGCGGCGCGGGACCTTGGGGAGCGGGAGCAGGACCCAGGAGCGGTCCTCGTTCCAGCAGGGGCACGGGTCCCACTCGGTGCCGGCGTACTCGCCGGTCTCGGAGTCGCCGTAGTCGTAGGCGTGTCCGCCCTCGCCCCGGCACTCGGCGCAGTTCGGGCGGGGCGTGTCGGTCAGGATCAGGGCCGGGCGGGGCCACGTGGTCCAGCGGATGCGGAGTCGGGGCACGGGGTCTCTTTCTGGTTGCTAGTCGCGGGGGAAGGTGACGGCCATGGCGCAGCCGCTCATGCGCTTGCCGGCGGCGGCGTGGGCGTCCTCGTGGGCGGCGTCCTTGACCTGGTCGCACACCAGGACGCCGGTGGGGGTCAGGGTCCAGCCGCTGCGCTCGTCGAAACCGCTGTCGACGGCGCACTCGATGGCCTCGCCGGGGCTGTCGTAGTGCGGGGTGAAACCCTCGTCGTGGGCGCTGTTGCCGCACAGGTCGCACACGGCGACGTAGCAGGAGACGCGTCGGGTGGCCAAGGCTGCTCCTACAGGTTGCGGACGGCGTCGAGGACGGCGTTGGCGAGCTGGTTGATGGGCTCGGCGGCGCCGGTGGAGGCGAGGAAGAAGCCGAACATGACGGCGATGAACGCGGAGCCGTAGCTGAGGCTGTTGGAGCGCAGGAGGAAGAACAGGACGAGTCCGAAGAGGAAGACCAGGGATATGGTCACGGCCATGCTGGTTACTCCTTGGCGGTTGGTCGGGGTGGCTGGGTAGGCTGCGCGGGTCTCGGGTGCTGACAAGCTCGGGGCATGGCCGACGGCTGCGTCCGCCTGGCTCCAGCTAGGAGCGGGGTACGTCTGATGACGGGCGCCGTCGGCCGCTTTCGTGTCCGGGGTCAGCGGGTGCCGGCGTGGTGGACGGCGCGGCTGTGGTTGTGCAGGCGGCGGCCGATCCGCAGGCGCTTGCCGCGGCCCTTGCAGCGGCGGCAGGGCTTGTCGCGCTTGGGGCGGTCCTTGCGGTCGAGGACGACCTTGTAGCCGAGTCCGCGGCACTTGCGGCAGTCAGCGAACGGCGACGCCATGCACAACAGTGCGTAACCGGCGAGGGCGAGCAGGACGAGCAGGCTAGCGAGGGCCATGGAGGGGCCTCCTTGCGTCTCAGGGGCGGTTTCCAGGGGTTTTCGCAGGTGGGCCGCTAGACGCTAGTGCGCAGGTCAGCGGCTCGATTGGGTGCTAGCGGGAGTGCTAGACCTAGCAGGCACGGGTGCTAGGTCTAGCAGTGCTGCTGAGTCAGGCCGCGTCCCGTTCCGCCTTACGCTGCGTGATGGCTGCGGTGATGGCGGAGCGGTCGACGCCGCGCCGGTTGGCGCCCTTGCCGTCGTCGGTGGTGCCCCAGACCTGGCCCGGCTTGATGCCGAACGGCTTGAGAGCGGCGGTGACGTTCTCGCCCTTCCACCCGGCGTAGGTGTCGGGGCGCCGCTCGGCCAGACGGGCGGCGATCCGCTCGCACCACACCGCCTTCTCGTCCTCGGCGATGGTGTCGAGGACGTCGGCGAGGATGTCGGTCCCGGCGGCCTTGTCGGGGCCCTTGCCGATGGCGTGGCCGGTGATGTTGCCGTACTCCTCGCGGACCTGGCGGGCGCGGGCTACGACCTGCTCGGCGGCGACGGCGTCGACGAACGCGGACGCGACGATGCGGGGGTCGTCTCCCTCGCCGGCCATCCAGCAGATGCCGCGGTCGGAGCGGGAGAACATCGTGGCCCGGTATCCGGCCTTGTAGGCGCCGGTGCCGAGGACCATGTCGTTGGCGGTGTGGCCCATGACCTTCAGGCAGAACCGCAGGACGGCGTTGGCGGAGATGCCGGTCGGCAGGGACTTGGCGTCGGGGCGCTGGGTGCCGAACATGCCGACGATGCCGAGCGCGGGACCGCGCTTGGTGATGTCGACGCAGATCTCCTCGATCTCGGCCCCGTACTTGTCGTGCTCGAAGGGGACCTGGCACTCGTCGAACCCGGCGATGATCGGGTGCAGCCCGAGGCTCTTGTCGTTCGCCAGCTCGGGGGTGACCTTCGACTCCGGGCAGCGGGAGCGGGGCAGGGACTTGATGACCTTCGCCCGGCGCCGCAGCTCCTCGCGCAGCTCTCGCAGGGAGGCGACGACGTATTCGATGTCCTCGTCGTCCTCGCCGGCGCGGTAGCGGTGGCAGACCGGCTCCAGGGCGCCGAAGTCGCCGGTGCCCTTGAAGTCGTACGCGTGGATCTCCGCGCGCGGGTCTAGGGCGGCGATCAGCAGGAGCAGCCGCATGAGGAAGGTCTTGCCCATGCGGGGGATGGAGCCGACAACGACCGAGGCGAACATGAGCGTCACCGACACGTCCCGCATGCGCTGGTCGTTGCCGAAGACGACCGGCTTGAACAGGTCGACCGTGCCCGTCTTCAGTAGCGGCCAGGCGGGCTTGGTGGTCTCGTTCATCGGCTTGTCCCCGACCCACAGGATCAGGCGGCCCTCGTGCTCGGCCGGGTCGGGCGAGGGCCACACGCAGCCGGTCTTGCGGCGCAGACCGGACGCGAGGGGCTTGCGGGCATCCATGATGTCCTCGGGCGTCACGCCGTAGGGAAGGTCGAGGTCGGCGCGGTATCCGGGCCCGTCCCGCACGATCTCCGAGACGAACCGCAGGCCGTTCATGTCGCCGCCCTTCTTGATGGCGGCGGAGATCTTCGCGTTGCCGATCGAGTCCAGACCGCGCAGCACGATCGACCCGGTGAGCTTCTGGACCTCGGTCTTCAGCACCGCCGGACCCACGACCGGGGCATCCGGCTGCTGACCGGCCAGGCCGAGCAGCAGCACCCCGCCGGCGGCGAACGCGTACAGGAACGCGGGGGCCATGACGTAGAGCCAGAGGCCGAAGCCGGTGCCGAACACGGCGGCCACGACGGTGACCAGACCGCGCAGCCGCACGCGCCCGGCCCGCAGCCGGGACAAGCGCATGTACTCCTCGACGTCCTCGGTCCGCACCGCGTAGTCCCGCAGCGGGGCCGCTTCGCGGTCCCACACCCACCGGTTCGTGGAGGCGACGAACCGGCAGGCTCCGCGCGGCGCCATCAGGGCCAGCCGCCCGGCATACACCGGGATCCGCACCCCGTGGAACAGGGCGGCGTAGCCGAGGTTCGCCCCGGTGTGGCGGGCGGTCGCAAGGAAGTCGCGCCGGTTGGTGAGCCACCCGGCGAGCACGGGCTTGCGCTTCTCGATCGTGACCTTCGGGTCGGGCAGGTTCGGGTTGTCGACGGCCACGGGGGCGGTGGGCGTCTCGTCGTCGGGCTCGATGTCGGGGACAGGACGCAGGTGCGCGGCCGTGGGCGTCTCGGTCATGCTGGTCTCCTGCTGCTGCTCGATACGGGGTAGTGGTGCAGAGGCCCGGGGCGGCCGGTGTGCTTGGCGGCTGTCGGCCACCCCGGGACACAGCTACTTGCGGTCCTTCTTGGCGTTCTTCTCGGCGCGGTCGCGGGCGCCGTCGACGATCCGCTCGAACTTCCGCTCCAGGTCGGAACGGTCGGCGTTCTCACCGGCCAGGCACCGCTTGGCCATACGGGCCACGGTCCAGCCGAGCCGGGCGGTCTCGCCGGCGGTGAGCTTGGGGAAGTCCTGCTCGGAGGTCTTCTTGTTGCTGGCCACGACGGGACCCCTTTCCGGGGCCGGGACTGTCCCGACTCCCCGCCCGCCCCAACCCGATGGGTGGGGCGGACAGGCAGGCGTCAGTCCTGCGTGTAGTCGACGGAGTCGGCGAGGATCGCCATGGCCACGGCCCGGCCGTTGGCTCCGGCTTCGGCGACGAGCCGGTCGGCGGGCTTGGTGTTGCCGCGGGCGAGCGCGCGGCCGGCGGCGGCGACCTCTTCCGGGGCGGGGGTACGCGGTTCGGACGGGGTGGACGTCTTCCGGCTGAACAGGCCCATCACTTTCCCTTCCGGCCCCGGCGGGCCTTGCCGATGGCGGCGGCGGCCTGCTGGCCGTCCTTGCCGCCGATGCTGCGGACGACGGTGACCACGCCCCACGAGAGGACGGCGGCGAGGAACGCGAGCAGGGCCAGGTTCGCGGCGATCGCGGTCAGCGCGCCGACCAGCAGCGGGCCGAAGTACACGCCTCCGGCGACCGCGCCGGCGCCGATGCCGGAGCCGAGCGCGATCCGCTGCACGGTGCGGTCCGGCGGCGCCTGGTGGATGTGCTGGTGGACCACCTGCGGCGCCCCGGGCTGGAACGTCGCAGGCAGGTGGTCGGCGTAGGTGTAGGTGCCGTCCGGGAGCTGCACCACCCGGACGGGCTCGGGGAGGTTGTTCATGTGGTTCACGTCCTTTCGTGGCTGCTCAGGCGGCGAGGGAGGGCGTGCCGATGGTGGGTTCGGTGCGGGCGAGCATGGCCCTGAGGGCGGCTTCGGCCTGTTGCGGGACGACCCCGTTGCCCAGTGCCTTGAGTTGCTGGGTGCGGGTGAGGTCGGGCACGTTCACGACGTGGCCGGCGGGCAGGCCCATGAGCCATTCGACGAACGGCGGGTTCAGTCGATGTCGATCGTCAGTTGCTCGTGGTGCAGTGCGTCCGAGGACGGCTTCCCAGCGGGCGACGGCGGGGAGGAAACGGCCCCACGCAGCGTCGGGTTGCCCCGGCTGTACGTCGGACTCGATCGGTCCCCGTCCGCCGCCACCGGCGTGGGCAGCAGGTGCACCACCGCCGACGGAAGAGCCAGGTCCCCCTTCGAGCCCCGCTGGTTCGGGCCGCCCTTCTCGCCGTCCGACGCCCGGGGGGGCGGCAGGAGCGTCACCGTGTGCCGCAGGTTCATCCCGCCCCGGCCGGCGTGGCCCGGGCCGGTCGCCTCCGACGCGGTCGGTGTCGGCAGCAGGGCCACCACGTTCGGCAAGGCGTCCTCGAAGCCCTTCCTGCGGCTGTCCCGGGCCCTGGGGGTCGGCAGGCCGGGCGAGGAGGAAGAGGCGGCGTCGGTCGTGGGCAGCGCCGACCTCCGACGCGCGTACAACGCACCACTCCGCATCGAACCCGAGGCGGGCAAGGTCGGCGAGGACGTCGGCAAACCCCAGTCGAAGGTGGTTTGCGACGTTCTCAAAGACCGCGTAGCGGGGTCGTAGAACGCGAAGGGCGTTCGCGATGTACGGCCAGATGTGCCGCTCATCAGTGGTTCCTTTCCGCTTGCCTGCCAGCGAGAACGGCTGGCACGGATACCCGCCGCACAGGACGTCCACCGGCGCCACGTCGGCCCAGTCGACGGCGGTGATGTCGCCGAGGTTCGGCACCTGGGGGTGGTGGTGGGTCAGGATGCGGGCCGCCCCGGGGTCGTTGTCCGCGACCCACGTGAGCGACCCGCCCATGACGGCCTGGACGGCCATGTCCAGACCGCCGTAACCGGTACACACCGAGCCGATCCGCAGCCCGCTCACGCGGCGCCCGTCCGCTCGGCCTTCAGGGTGTCGCGCAGCCACCGGCCGTTCGCCGGCGACGTGCGCAGGGCCTTGCGCAGCCGGTCACCGGTCAGGTGCTCGATGGGCCACGACTCGGTGAACTGCCGCGCCTCTGCCAGCAACTCTCCCTTGCTGCGGCGCGGCTGGACCGACTTCGCGGATTCGGGCACCCGGCGGGTCACCCGACGCGGGGCCGACTGCTCGGCCGCGACCGCCCGGACCACCGCCGGACCGGTCGACTCGACCGGCTCGGTGACGGCGGGCGGGGTGGACTCTTCACCCTCGAACAGGTCATACGACCACGGCTCGGCCGGGGCGGGTTCCAGGGCGGGAACGGCCTGCTCAGAGGTAGACCGTTCCATCATGGTCTGGGTCGATTCCTCCGGGTTTGCGGGGTGGATCGGTCGGGTGGACCGATCCACCTCCAGCTCCACCGTCACCGGCTCCGGCCCGGCGACCGGACCGGCCGAAAGCTCCGGCGCGGTCGGGGTGATGGAGTACATGGCGGCGAGGGCCGCGGTCGCGCCGTCGGTGAGCTGGGTGCGCTGGACGTCGAGCAGCCGCTCGCCGAGGGCGAGGTCACCGGCTCTGACCTTCCGCGCGAGCTTCCACGACGTGAGGTCCGACTTGCGCCGGACCTTGTCGTCGGGGTGGTTCGCGGCGCGGGCCCGGTGGTAGGCGAGGGCCTGGACGACCTCGGCGGCCCGACGCTCGGCTTCGGCATCCCGGCCGTCGCGGTAGACCACGATCCGCCGCGCCAGAAACGCAGCGCCCTCGGCCGACGCGGTCATGCCCAGCGGGGTCAGCGCGTAGATGACCATCTCGCCCGGCGTGGCGGCGGCCATCGCCGACATCGCCGACGCGGCGGCGGGAAGAGCCCACAACCCCGCCCGGATCACCAGCGGCGCGGACTGACCCAGCAGCGTCAGCCCGAGCAGCACGACCGCGAGAACCGCGGTGGCGCCCTCGCCGGCCGCGACCGCACCCACCGCCGTGCCCGAGCCGTAAGCGGCCTTGATGTTGGTGAAGGTGCCGAACGCGCCGGCGCCGCCCGTGGCGAGCATCGGCACGAACGCAACCCCAAGCACCCACTGCTGCACCCGGGACAGAGGCTTGCCCGTGGCGCTCATCCCTCGCCCTCCCGCTCCTCGAAGACGAACGGGGTGTAGGTGACGGGATTGCGTGCCGTCCAGCGCCGGATGTCCTCGATGGTGTCGTCCAGCACCCCGGGGTAGCGCAGCAGCGCGTGCAGGGCGATCCGCACGTCCGACGAGCGGGCCCGCAGCAGGCTGTAGTGCTCTCGCTGGTCCGCCCGGTCGATCGACGGCATCGGCACGTCCAGCGCTTCGACGATCGCCGCCAGCAGCTCGGCGACGTCACCGTGGAACTCAATGCGCTCGCTCATCACTCGCTCTCCCCGTTCTTGTGGGCCAGGTAGAGCAGCCGGGCGACGGCGATGACACCGAGGGCGGCGATGGCGCCGGCGTAGTGGACGTCCCGGCGGCCGGTGATCAGCCCCAGGACCTCCACGGCGACGCACAGGGCGAGCAGAGCCCAGAAGGTGAGGCGGTTCACGCGGCACCGCCCGACAGCGCCACGCCGGCGCGGTTGGTCAGGTCCCGGAGGGCCGCCAGCACCCGGTTGCGGTGCCGGCGCAGCCGCCGCTCGTCCAGCTCGGTGACCGGACGGTCCAGCAGGGAGATCTCCACGCCGAGCAGGTCGACCTCCGCCAGGATCAGCGGCATCTCCTGCTCAATCGCGTCCAGCTCCGCGTCCGTCGGCTCACCGTCGAACGGGATGGCCGTAACAACGGCCTGAAGTGCAGCGATGGACCTCATTGGGTCGTGCTCCCTTCGTAGCAAGGGGGTAGGAACGGCCCGAACCGAGCCCTCGGTGTTCCAGCACCGGGGGCTCACGCCGTTAGAACCAGGGGACTTCTCCGGCTCCCCACCGCCCCGCCCGTACAGCCCCAGAGGGACCGGACGGGCGAGGGAGGCAACCGGCCGCAGCCGAACGGCTGCGAAGGATGGGGAAGTGCTAGGCGGCCCCAGCGGGGCCCGTGATCTTTGCCCTTGTCTCACCGCACGTGTGAATCACTTGTCCGCCCTGTAGGGGCGGCATGGGAGAAGGTGCTTGCTGCTCGTGCGGCAGGGCCTGCGGCTTGTCGCAGATGCCTGTCGTTCTGATCTCACTGTTCAGTTCTCAAGCCAGCAGTCGCTTCCATCGAGCCGACCCGCCTAATGCGGAGCCCTCCGGGCGTGAGGTACATGTAGTACCTGTTCCTCAGGATGGGGTGGATGGTTCGCGACGTCAAGTCCTTCGGTTCTTTCGACTTCGCGCGTCCGCCCCGCTGAGGTACCTAAAGCGTGGCTTGATCAGGCACGACGATGAACCCCGTGCTTGCCCAACTCCCGGACGTCTTCGCTACGGTGAAGTCGTCCCAAGTCGTCCCTCAGGGGGGAGTGCACGGCATGGCCAATGAACGGTTGCGCGGCGCGATCGTCGAGAGCGGCATGACGCTCGATCAGATTGCGGAGCGACTGGGGGTGTCGGCGAAGACCGTGGAGCGCTGGGTCAATGAGCCCAAGCGCCAGCCGTACCGCCGGTACAAGTACGCGACGGCATCGCTTCTCGGGCGCGAGGTGTCCTTCCTCTGGCCGGAAGAGCGGACGTCGGCGGAGGTGACTGAGGCAGGCAATGCCGAGTTGGTCCAGCTCTACCCGCACCGCTCGGTCGTGCCGAACCGGCTTTGGCCGCAGCTCTACGCCGGCGCCAAGCGGCACTTCGACGTGCTGGTCTACTCAGGCTTCTGGCTTACCGAGGACGCTGCGTTCCATCAGGTGGTGAAAGAGAAGTCGGCCGATGGCTTACGGATCCGATTCATGCTCGGTGACCCCGACTCGGCCGCCGTCGCCGTGCGCGGCGAGGACGAGGGCATCGGCGGTGCGATGGCGAGCAAGATTCGCAATGCGCTGGTGAACTACGCGCCGCTGTTCAGGCTTCCTGGAGTGGAGTTCCGGCTACACTCCACCACCCTCTACAACTCGATCTACCGTGCCGATGACGTGATGCTGGCGAACGGACACCTGTACGGCGTCGGCGCCTACATGGCGCCGGTGCTGCACCTTCAGCGCGTCCCCGGAGGAGAGCTGTTCGACGCCTACGCGGAGAGCGTCGAACGCGTCTGGGAGAGCGCTCGCCCCATCTCCTCGCCCACCGACCTGCGAGGATCGGACGCATGAGCAGGATCGACTACTTCCGCGACCCAAAGGCGCCAAAGGCCAACTCGGTGGTGCCGTCCGTGACGGTCGTGGTCCGCGACGAGCGTGGGCACCTCCTCCTGATCCACAAGACGGACAACGACCTGTGGGCACTTCCCGGCGGCGGCCACGATATCGGGGAGCGGATCGGCGATACGGCCGTGCGTGAGGTCGAGGAAGAGACCGGGATTCGCGTCGAGGTCGACAACATCGTCGGGCTCTACACCGACCCTGATCACGTCCTCGCCTACGACGACGGAGAGGTGCGACAACAGTTCTCTATCTGCTTCCGGGCCCGCCCGGTCGGGGGCGCTCTCCGGACCAGCAGTGAATCGAAGGAGGTCCGCTGGGTGGACCCGGCGGACCTCGATGGCTTGGACATTCACCCGTCCATGCGGCTCCGCATCGCGCACGGCCTGGACGAGACCCGACGGGAGCCCTACATCGGTTGAGCGCTGGCCGCGGCGGAAGCCATCCGGAGCTCTACGCGCTCGTTCGCGGCGTAGATCTCCGGCGCAGCCCGCTGGATGAAACGGCCGACGATCGTGTCCGGCCCGTACCGCTGCACGATCTCGTCCAGCCGGGCCGCCGGCGTCGTGTGCTCGCCGTCCGGCGTCGTCGTCATGTCGGAGACGATGAGCGCGTCCACCAGCTCCGGCCGCTCCAGGGCGAACTCGGACTCCAGCTCGTGCCGGAGCCCCCGCTCCTCGGCCTCCAGGAGCGCGCAGGAGTGATGGGCCACGAGCCGCACAACCCGGTCGTCGGCACCCTCCTGGTCGCGGAGGAACCGCGCGCCGTCGAGCGGGTGGAAGCCCGTGGTGGCGATGGAGGGGGAATAACCGACGTCGTGCAGGACGGCCGCGGCCTCCAACAGTTCAGCGTCCTGGCCGAGGATCGGGCTCAGGGAACGGGCCCGCTTGGCGACTCCAAGGGAGTGCGCCCAGCGGCGCGGCAGCGGTTCGGACAGCATCGATTCAGAGAGCGAGTACGCCCACTCGGTAAGCCCCATGGGTGCCAAGGCTACGTATCCTCCAGGTTCGTCGGGAGAGCGCGAACGGTGCGGCCCTTGCCGTGGACCGTGGCGAGCAGGCCGGTTCCCTCCATCTGAGCGAGGGCGCGCCGGACCGCCGTACGCGAGGCGCCGAAGCGTTCGCACAGCTTCGACTCCGACGGGTAGGCGTCGCCCACCGTCAGCGACTCTTCCGTGATCAGATCGGTCATGCGGTCGATGAGCGGCCTGATGGGCTTGCTGGACACTCGCCAGCCGGCGCCGGGGACGGAGGTGACGAGCTTCTCCGCCTCCAACGTCTTGAGCGCGCGCCGGATGGTGTTGCGCGAGACATCGTGCGTCCGCATGAGAGCGGCTTCGGACGGTAGTGCGTCTCCGTCCAGCCCCTCCTCGATGTCCTTTCGCAGCGCATCGGCGATGAGCAGATAGGTTCCGCGCGGGCTGGCCTCCGGCACGGCACCCCCTTTCGTGAGCGTCGGTTGCTGCCAGGGTCGCACGTGGCGGTCACGGGGTAGGCAGGTAGCGCCGGAGCTGTTCCGTACGCCTTTGCGGCCTTCGTGATCGTGGTCTCAGCTCCAGTATCAAATCCCCGTCGTTCCGGGTCCGTCTGTGACCGTTCGCCAATGATCGACTGAGAGGCTGGTCAATGGATTCGAGCCTGAAGCACGCGAGTTCCTGACGGTGGGTTTAGTCGGGAGGGGACAAGTCGATTGTCGCGGGCTGCCTAGCCGGACCAGTGCCAGGAATGGATGAGAGATTGATTAGGATCTGCGTCTGCGGTTCCAGATTCAGCGTGACACTTCCGTTGGCGTCTGCCCGCTTGCTCAAGAGCTCGTAGGTGTGGGGTGGGAGTGCGAGTCGCTCTTGTCGCGCGTCACCTCCTACGCCAAAGCTCAATCTAAGCGGACGAGCATTAGTGTTTCCACGCCCCGGCATGCGTGGTCGGCGAAGGGTGGGAAACAGGACCGCGTAGAAGTCGGCGAATCGGCGTACATGGTCGCGGCCCGCGCCACTAAGCTGCAGACCAGGGAGTCCTCGGAAGTCCCGTCGGCGGACGAGGGAGGGGGGAAGAGCGGACGCTGACTGTGGGTTTGCGAGGAGAGCGGTTAGAACCCAAGGTCCATCCGTGCCGTAGGCATCCGCATCTGAGAGGTCGATCAACGCTTGCCATCCCTCGGATAGCTGGGCACTCCGATGGAATCGCTCAATATGGTCCGGAATCAAGAGCAGGTCTCTGTTGAATAAATCTGCCCACGTCTCGACGGCTGAATGTGCGCGCTGTTGTCGAGATGGATCCGGGTCGTACTGTGCAATGATTTCTTCCCTTCGCATTCGCAGGTACTTGTGGCGAAGTTCCTGAAGCGAATACGAAAGCAATCGACGGATCCTCTGTGCGGGACGTCCGTAGAGCGTGGCGAGCTCGGCGATCTCTGCGTCATCTGCCGCCGGACCCGTCCAAAGGCCGGGCGGGTATACATAACTCTCTGCCAGCCGCCAGATCAGCTGGACCGATCTCCTTCGCCGCGCCCTTACTGCGGGGATATTGCTTACTGCCTTATCGAGATCGTTGTGCGAGATGCGTAGGGCGGCGGCAACGTCGTCAAGGAATCGCGGCTTTCGTGCGGGAACTATGCCTTGCACCTCGAAGCGTCGGTAGGACTTCGGCGACACTCCAACGACCGAGAGGATGTCCTGCGCACGCAGTCCGCTCGCGCGGCGCACGTCAGCCACGCCCCATGTCTCGCGATCCTCTTGCTGCATCAGTAGCTCAGGCTCCACGCGGAGAGCGCCGGCCAGTGCAAGGACTCGTTGGGGGTCTGGCGTGTGGCGACCGTGCTCATAGTCCAAGATCTGCGACTTACTGGCCCCAACCATGGCACCGAGTGCCTCAGCGCTGAGGGGGCGTGGGACCCCTTCCCCATCCGCGTAGCTGGCGCGCAGGGTGCGTAGGGCTTCCGGGTCGAAGCGAGTCAGGCCGCGTGCCATGTCTCTCCCTGCTGGCCAAGCCCCTCAAGGGACTGATTTAGGGGCACGTACACTGGACACGTCAGAGCTTGTCTCCAGTGGACAACAAGCGCTGAACTGGGCATCATCGTAAAACAGTGGCCCAACCGCTGGATGCGCCAGCGGAAATGCGCGACTTTGTAGTCCGCAGCGAGCACCCTTGCACTCGTGCAAGGAGCGCCTCTGCAACTAAGAGTGGCCCCGTACCCCTTTGGCTAGCTAGACCAAGAACAGGGGTACGAGGCCGGCGTAGGGAGCTTCGGTTCCGCGAGACCCCCTGTTGCAGCAGGGGGTCTTCGTCATTACAGGTCCTGCAGCAGGCGACGCATGAGCTCAGCGAGCCCCTGCAATGTCAGCCAACCCAGGGCCCGCTTGACGAACTTGCGGTACCGGTCCTCCCCGCCCGAGGGCGGGGTAGCTTCCATGCGCGACACCTCCCTTCTCGGAGCGGTCGGCTCCGATCGGATGCGCCGACCGAGAACCACTCGAATGGAGGTGCTGACCATGAACTCTACCGGGTCCGGAGAGACGTGGCGGGCGGCTCCTCGGTGCTCCGCGTCAACTGGCGTGACGTCAACAAGAAGTGACGGCAGAACGGGAGCCGGCCCGAAGGCATCGGCCCGCTAGCTACTCGCGAGTTTCCCCCAGTTTCCTTGGTGCGACTTGGTGGTACCCGCCCCGGGTGCACACTCCAAACCCCCTCATCAGGGGGGCCATTCTCGGTGCCATGCCGCTTCGTCGGTCTCGGCAGGTGGCGCTTTGCGGGACGCCCAGAATCTGGTGGCCAGCTGGCCCGGCCGATTGGTCTGCACCAGTTAAGGGGCCCTCTCGCTGAACGTGGAGTGATGCACACCACATTGGCACTTGACGGGGTGTCGAGGTATCGCCGGGCGCGCCTTCGGCTTTATGGACTAGCCGGAGCGTCGCTCCCGGACTCGGGTCCGTAGTCGAGGACACCCAGCCAGGTCGGTGGCACGCCATGCCTCCAAGGAGAGCGGTCAGCCCTCTGCGGGCCATGCGCGGGCCAGTGCTTGCTCTGAGCGCTCCGAACTCAAGAAAGAGGCAGGTGGGAAGGGTAATGGCGTCTGCGTGCCCACCGGCCTTGAAAACCGTCGAGGCAGCGATGTCTCCGTGGGTTCAAATCCCACACCCACCGCGCGAGATGCAGAACGGCCCCTGACCGGGACTTCCGGTCGGGGGCCGTTCTGCGCGCGTGCCGGGGCTGGAGCTCGTAGTCCTCCGTCAACGAGTCCCAGTCCAGGGCGTGGAAGACGGTGTGCGGGGTGTCCGGGGGCGGGAGGGTGGGTGGACCGGGGACGAGCGGAGGAGGGCCGTGCAGAGGACCGAGGGAGGTGCTCGACCGGGCCGAAGGCGCTGGCGGCGGGGGTGTCCTCGCGGGTCCGCGACTGCGGGATCAGGTGGACCGGAACCGTGGAAGGCGCGTTCGGCGCGGAGACGGGCGGCGGCGAGCAGCCTGTCGTTGATCGGGGCGCAGGGGGTAGCCCTCCAGGAACGTGCCGTACGTCGTGCGGAAGGAGACCTCCACGAGCTCGACGCGGCGGATGTTCGCGGGGGCGGTGAGGGTGTACTCGGCCAGAGGTACGGGGTGTTCGTGCTCTCCGTCGGGGAGGTGATCGAACGGTTCGCCGTTCGTGAGCGGTGCGTCGTTCGACTTCGTTCAGGGGCCGATCGTCGTCCGCGCCGTGATCGACGCCGCCGACGTCAGCGTCGCGCGGATCTCGGCCTCCGGCAGGCCGGTCGCCAGGGCCGCCTGGGTGAGGGCGGCCAGGAGCGGCGGGGGTGCGGGGGACTCGTAGGCGCGGCAGGCTGCCCAGAACAGGCGCGTGTTGCGCTGGCCTCGTGGGGAGGCGAGGACGAAGGCCGTGAGGGAGGCGGCGGAGGCGGTTCCGGTGCGGGCCGGGTGCGGGGGCGGGGGCTCCGGTGGGGCCGCCAGGGCCAGGAGGGGTGGCGGGCACGGGGCCGGTGAGAGGTGCTCCGTGCCCGGGGCCAGGCGGTACGTGCCGCGTGCGCTGAGCGAGCCCGGGCCGACCAGATAGCCGCCCGCGCCCCGGATGTCGACGCCGGGCGCGAGGCGGCTCGCCGAGTTCGGGACCACCGTGTCCGGCGGGCCCGTCAGCCAGAGGTGCCGGCCGCCGCCGGGGGTGAGGACCGTGACCGTGGGCGGGACGGCGAAATCGTGCCGCCGCGCCAGCGCGTCGAGCCCCGCCACCCCGTCCGGGCCGCCCTCCCGTACGTCCAGGTCCACCCCGATCAGCCGGTGCGGCGGACGCCCGCACGCGATCCCGTACCCCGTCGCCCACGGCGCCGCCGCGAACAGCGCCCGTACCGCCGCCGGATCCGTCGTCGCGTCGTACACACCGTGGCCCGGCCGGCCGCACTCGCCCCGGCAGGGCACTGGTTGCCGTTCGCCCCGGTGCGGAGAGCGGAGGGCCGGGAGCTTGGTGCGGGACAGGGGGATGACGGGGAGCCCGCGCTCCGCCGCCGTCAGGGCGTGCGCGAGAGCCAGGGCGGCGGTCTGCCGGGCAGAAGCGGCCATGGATTCATTTTCGTACACAAGTTCGATAAAGGGAAGAGGGAGCCGGCGATCCCGGGCTCGACCTGAAGGATCGAGGCGGTGGCGGGTGGATCGACCGGAACGATGCCGAAACGCTTCGTCACTTGCGACGCGCGGCCTCCTCGGCTCCACCCCGACTGAGCTGCGCCGTTCCTTTCGCTGAGGGGGTTTATCGACATGTCCTCACGCTTGCGAGGGAATCGACCACTCCGGGGTGGTTCGCCGGGGATTCGGTGGGCAACTCTGGTCTCGCGACGTCGAGCACAACGACCCGGGCGGTCGGCCAACTGCCCAGGTGAATGCAGTAGTTGACGCAGTTCAGAGCTTCACAGCCGCAGAGCTTCAGTTCCTGGAGGAACAGACATGGCAAGCATCCGTACCGCCCGCGTTCTCGCCGCTGCCGCCGCCCTGCCCCTCGCCGCCGCGCTGTTCACGGGGGTGGCCCAGGCCGACAACGGTGGATTCGCGAACGACGGATCGAATGCGAGCGTCGCCACGATCATCGGCAGCGGTGTCGGTGGCAACAACCACGGCAACTCCACCACCACCCAGCAGGTGGCGACCGGTTCCGGCGCCTCCAACCAGAACAACACCGCGAGCGTGAACGGCTCCGCCTTCACGCACATCGACCAGTCCAACGCGGTCGTCAACTTCTTCCCGTGGTGGTGACCGGCCCGACGGGGGGATGGTGACAGGGGGAATGACGGCAGGGTGAACGGCGGCCCGCACGGCGGTACTTCGGTACCGGCCGTGCGGGCCGCTCCCGTATGTCCGTGCTCCCGTATGTCCGTGCTCCCGTATGTCCGTGCGCGCGTGTGCCCGGTGGGTCCGGCGCGCCCTCGTCCGCCCCTATGTCTGCGTGCCCGTGGGTCCGCGCGCCGCGTGCTCCTTGACAGTGGTCCGTCGCCTGAAGGAATCTGACGGATAGTCAGAAACCTTACGAGAGGTCGTCGCCGTGCACCTCGCCCCGACCGAACGGCAGCTTCGGCTGCGCGCCGAGCTCCGCGCGTACTTCCGCGACGTGATGCCCGACGGCCCCCCACCCCCCGGCGGCGATGCCCCCGCCGCCCAGCGCGACCTGCTGCGTCGCATCGGCGCCGACGGATGGCTGGGGCTCGGCTGGCCCGAGGAGTACGGCGGGCAGGGCCGCGGGCCCGACGAGCAGTTCGTCTTCTTCGACGAGGCCTACCGGGCCGGCGCCCCCGTGTCCATGGTCACGCTCAACACCGTCGGCCCCACCCTCATGAAGTACGGGACCGAGGAACAGAAGGCCACCCTCCTCCCCCGCATCCTGCGCGGCGAGGCCGTCTTCGCCATCGGCTACAGCGAGCCCGAGGCCGGCACCGACCTCGCCTCGCTCCGTACCAAGGCCGTCCGGGACGGCGACTCCTGGGTGATCGACGGGCAGAAGATCTTCACCTCCAACGCCCAGAACGCCGACTGGATCTGGCTCGCCTGTCGCACCGCGCCCGACCCCGACACCCCGCGCCACCACGGCATCTCGATCATCCTCGTGCCCACCGACGCGCCGGGCTTCTCCTGGACCCCCATCGACACCGTCGGCGGGCTGACCACCACGGCCACCTACTACGACTCCGTGCGCGTCCCGGCCGGAAACCTCGTCGGGCCCGAGAACGGCGGCTGGGGACTCATCACCAACCAGCTCAACCATGAGCGGGTCGCCCTCGCCGCCATCGGCATGCAGGCCGAGGACTTCTACGATGCCGCCCTCCGCGCCGCCCGCACCCCCGACCCGGGCACCGGCCGCCGCCGGATCGACGAGCCCTGGGTACGGCTCCGGGCCGCCGAGGCGCACGCCCGGCTCGCCGCCACCCGGCTGCTCAACTGGCGCCTGGTCGCGGATGTGGGGGCCGGGCGGCTCGCAGCCGGCGACGCGAGCGGGGTGAAGTTCGCCGGCACCGAATCGGCCGTCGAGGTCTACCGCATGTGCCAGGAGATCGCCGGTCCGGCCGCCCTGGTCCGCACCGGCTCGCCGGGCGCCTTCGACGGCGGCGAGCTGGAGCGGATGAACCGGGCCGCCCAGATCAACACCTTCGGGGGAGGAGTGAGCGAGGTGCAGCGCGAGATCGTCGCCATGATGCGGCTCGGCATGAAGGGGAGGGGGCGGCGATGAGCCCGGAACCGGCGGATTCCCCAGCGGTGGATTCCCCAGCGACAGATTCCCCATCGGCGGATTCCCTGTACGAGGCGCTCAAGGTCTTCGAAGGGCGCACCACCTCCGCCGCCTCCGTCGGCAAGGACCCGGTCAACGAGCCGATGATCCGGCACTGGTGCGAGGCCATGGGCGACGCCCACCCCGCCTATCGCGGCCCCGACGCCGTCGCGCCGCCCACCATGCTCCAGGCGTGGACCATGGGCGGCCTCTCCGGACACCCCACGGACGGCGCCGGCCGCTCCAGCGCGTACGAGGAACTCTCCGCCCTCCTCGACGCGGCCGGCTGCACCTCGATCGTCGCCACCGACTGCGAGCAGGAGTACCTCCGTCCCCTCCGCCCCGGGGACACGATCACCTTCGACGCCGTCATCGAGTCCGTCTCGCCGCGCAAGACCACCAAGCTCGGCACCGGGCACTTCATCACCACCCGCATGGACATCCGCGCCGCCGGCGAACTCGCCGGCACGCACCGATTCCGCGTCCTCAAATACGCCCCCGCCCCCGCGCCCGCCCGACAGCAGTCCGAGCCGAAACCCCGGCGGCCCCGGCCCGTCGTCAACCGCGACAACGCCGGCTTCTGGGCGGGCGTCGCCGAACACCGCCTCCTCGTCCAGCGCTGCGCCGACTGCGCGACCCTCCGTTTCCCCTGGCTGCCCGGCTGCAACGCCTGCGGCTCGCGCGCCTGGGACACCGTCGAGGCGAGCGGCCGCGGGACGGTCTACTCGTACGTCGTCATGCACCACCCGCCCTTCCCCGCCTTCGACCCGCCCTACGCCGTCGCGCTCGTCGAACTCGCCGAAGGAGTCCGGATGATCGGCAACGTCATCGGCGTCCCGTACGACAAGGTCCGCATCGGCATGCCCGTCCGGATGGAGTTCGCGAAGGTGGACGAGGATCTCGAACTGCCCATGTGGCGAGCGGGAGTCGAGGAGGACTGACATGGACTTCGATCCCACCGAGGAGCAGGCCGCCGCCCGCGATCTCGCCGCGCGCGTCTTCGGCGACCTCGCCACCCACGAGCGGCTCGCGGCCGCCGGTACCGGCTCGGACGCCGAGCTGTGGAAGGCGCTGTGCGCGGCCGGGCTCGTCGAGGCCGTCGAGGAGACCGGGCTGCTCGGCCTGGTGCTGCTGGCCGAGGAGCAGGGGCGGACGACGGCGCAGGTGCCGTTCACGGCGAGCGCGGTGTACGGGCTGCTCGCCGTCGCCCGGCACGGCACGGAGGAGCAGCGCGCCCGGCTGCTGCCCGGGCTGCGGGCCGGTACGACGGTCGTGACCGGCGCCTTCCCGTCGTACGAAGGTCAGGGCGGCTGGATCCCGTGGCTGCGGGACGCCACCCACGTCCTGGTGCCCGACGAGACCCGTACCCTCCACCTCGTCCCGGTCCTCCCGGACGCCGTCGAGCCCGTCGAACTCACCGCGCCCTGGGCCGCCGGGCGTGCCCTGCTCCCGCCCGGCTCCGGGGAGCGGATCGGCGGCTCGGGACCGGAGGCGTACGAGGACGTGCTCGCCGCCGCCCGGATCGCCTTCGCCGGGCTCCAGGCGGGGGTCTGCGCCGGGTCGCTGGCGCGCGCCGTCGCGTACACCTCCGTACGCGAGCAGTTCGGGCGCCCGCTCTCCTCGAACCAGGGCGTCCAACTCCGTGCCGCCGACGCCTACATGGACACCGAGGCGATCCGGGTCACGGCTTACGAGGCGGCGTGGCGGTACGACGAGGGCCTGCCGGTCGCCGAGCACGCGCTGACCGCAGCCTGGTGGGCCGCCGAGGCGGGGAAGCGGGTCGTGCACGCCGGGCAGCATCTGCACGGCGGGACGGGCGCGGACCTCGACCACCCCGTCCACCGGCACTTCCTCTGGGGGCGGCAGCTCGACGCGTACCTGGGCTGCGGCACCGAACTCCTCGCCGAACTCGGCAACACGATCGCCAAGGGAGAGGGAGAGGGAGAGGCGTGATGACACCCGCACCCGGAGACGAGCTGGAACCGCTCACCATCCCCATCACCCGCACCCTCATCGTCGCCGGCGCCATCGCCTCCCGCGACTACCAGGACGTGCACCACGACGCCGAGCTGGCGAGGGAGAAGGGTTCCCCGGACATCTTCATGAACATCCTCACCACCAACGGCCTGGTCGGCCGCTACATCACCGACCGGCTCGGCCCGACCGCCGTGCTCCGCAAGGTCGCGATCCGGCTCGGCGCGCCCAACTACCCCGGCGACACGATGACGTTGACCGGGACCGTCACGGAGGTCGACGGCACCATGGTCCACCTGAAGGTCGTCGGGGCCAACAGCCTGGGCCACCACGTCACCGGCACCGTGACGGCGGAGGTCGCCCGATGAGCCTCCACTCCCCCGACGCGCTCGGCGGGCGCGCCGCCATCGCCGGCATCGGGGCCACCGAGTTCTCCAAGGACTCCGGCCGCAGCGAGCTCACCCTCGCCGTGGAGGCCGTGCACGCGGCCCTCGACGACGCCGGGCTCGTCCCCGCCGACGTGGACGGCCTGGTCACCTTCACCATGGACACCAGCCCCGAGATCACCGTCGCCCAGGCGGCCGGCATCGGCGAGCTGTCCTTCTTCTCCCGCGTCCATTACGGCGGGGGCGCGGCCTGCGCCACCGTGCAGCAGGCCGCCCTCGCCGTGGCCACCGGGATCGCCGAGGTCGTCGTCTGCTACCGGGCGTTCAACGAACGCTCGGGTCGCCGTTTCGGCTCCGGAGTGCAGCGGCGCGAGCCGTCCGCCGAGGGCGCGGCGCTCGGCTGGCAGCTGCCGTTCGGGCTGCTCACCCCGGCGTCCTGGGTCGCGATGACCGCACAGCGCTATCTGTACGCGTACGGGCTGACGCCGGAGGCCTTCGGACACGTGGCCGTGACCGACCGCCGCCACGCCGCGACGAACCCCGCCGCGTACTTCTTCGGCAAGCCGATCACCCTCGCCGACCATGCCGCCTCGCGCTGGATCGCCGAGCCGCTGCGGCTGCTCGACTGCTGCCAGGAGACCGACGGCGGGCAGGCGATCGTCGTCACCTCCGCCGAACGGGCCCGCGACCTGCGCCGTCCGCCGGCCGTGATCGTGGCCGCCGCCCAGGGCGCCGGGCGCAATCAGGAGGCGATGACGAGCTTCTACCGGGACGGGCTCACCGGCCTGCCCGAGATGGGCGTGGTGGCCCGGCAGCTCTGGCGGACCTCCGGGCTCGCGCCCGGCGACATCGACGTCGGCATCCTCTACGACCACTTCACGCCCTTCGTGCTGATGCAGCTGGAGGAGTTCGGCTTCTGCGGGCCGGGCGAGGCGGCGGACTTCGTGGCGGCGGGGGCGCTGCCCCTGAACACCCACGGCGGCCAGCTCGGCGAGGCGTATCTGCACGGCATGAACGGCATCGCGGAGGCCGTCCGGCAGGTGCGCGGGACCTCGGTGAACCAGGTCCCGGGGGCGTCCCGGACGTTGGTGACGGCCGGCACCGGCGTTCCCACATCCGGGTTGATCCTGGGCACGGACGGCTGACGACACGGCGTCAGCGGTGGCCGGTCGGGCCGGGGCGATCTTCACTCGCGCCATGAGCAACACCTCGCCCCGGGCGGACCTTCGCACCCGGATCCGCCCCCGCCGGCCGCGCCGTGCCCTCCGTACCACCGCCATGGCCCTCGTCGCGGCCGCCGCCCTCCTGACCGCGCCCGCCCACGGGAGCCCGCCCGCCCAAGGGAGCCCGCCCGCGCACGGGACCGCGGCGCGAGAGGGGACCCCCGGGGCTCCCGCCGCCGCGCCCCGCTACTTCACCGGCCGGGCCTTCGACACCTGCGAGGCGCCGTCCCTCGCCGTGATGCGGGCCTGGCGCTCCTCCCCGTACCGTGCCGTCGGCGTGTACTTCGGGGGCCGCGGCCGGGGCTGCCGCGCCCAGCGGGAGCTGAACCGGGGGTGGGTCGCCGCCGTGCACGCGCAGGGCTGGCGGATGCTGCCGCTGTTCGTCGGCTCGCAGCCGCCGTGCGTGCTCGCCGAGGCCAAGCGGCGTTACGCGATCGGGCGCAGCCCCTGGCTCCAGGGCACCCGGGAGGGCGCGGAGGCGGTGCGGGCGGCCCGGGGCGTCGGCTTCGCGGCCGGCAGCCCGCTCTACCTGGACATCGAGGCGTACCGCGCGGGCGACGCCCGCTGCGCCGCGACGACCGTGCGGTTCGTCCGGGCGTGGAACCGCGAGGTGCGGCGGCTCGGCTATCTGCCCGGCTTCTACAGCAGCGCCGAGACCGGCATCCGGCAGATGGAGCGGGAGCGTGCGGCGGGCACGAAGGACCTGCCGGCGGCCGTCTGGTTCGCGCGCTGGCGGGTCCCGCCCGCGCTGGACACCGAGCGCACCCTCCACCCGCGGGCCTGGCGCCCGCACGGCCGCATCCACCAGTACGCCGGCAACGTCACCGAGACGTACGGCGGGCGGCGGATGCGCGTCGACCGCAGCGTCGTGGACGCACCGGTCGCCCGCGTGGCCCGCTGAGAACCCCCCACCCAGCCCCCTACCCGGCCCCTTACCCGGACCCCCACCCGGCCCCGGGGGACCCTGACACCGCGTCCCCGGGGCTCCACCCTCAGGAGGTCCAGCCATCCCCACCCCTACAACCTGAGGGGGAGTGCGGTTCGGGACCTGGGGCCGATCCCCGGACGGGGGCCCGCTCATAGCGTGGAAGCATGACTCCGCCGCCTTCCGGCCCCGTCTGCGCCGGCGCCTCCACGGCCGCCGGCCGCCGGGCCGCCACCGGACCCGCGCCGTTCGCCGCGTACCCGTCGTTCACCTCGTACGTACGGGCCCGCGGCCCCGTCCTCCTGCGCACGGCGCGCTCGCTGACCGCGAGCCACTCGGACGCCGAGGACCTGCTGCAGACCGCGCTCGCCAAGACCTTCGTGGCCTGGGAGCGCATCGAGGACCACCGGGCCCTGGACGGTTACGTCCGCCGCGCGCTGCTGAACACCCGTACCTCGCAGTGGCGCAAGCGCAAGGTCGACGAGTACGCGTGCGGCGACGAGCTGCCGGAGCCGGCCGGGCTGCCGGAGGGCGACCCGGCGGAGCGGCAGGTGCTGCACGACGCGATGTGGCGGGCGGTGATGAAGCTGCCGGACCGCCAGCGGGCGATGGTCGTCCTCAGGTACTACGAGGACCTGAGCGAGGCGCAGACCGCCGAGGTGCTCGGGGTCTCGGTCGGGACGGTCAAGAGCGCCGTCTCGCGGGCGCTCGGCAAACTCCGGGAGGACCCGGAACTCTCCCCCGTACGGTGACCCGGATCACCTTGCCACGTCCGTCCCGGTGGGCAGGGGTGGAGTTACCCTCAGTTACGCCAGTAATCACTGGCGATTTCAGTACTCTCGGGTAGTGACATACCGCGCGGTACGGGCGCAGAATCTGGGCACCACTTTTGCCACGTAGCGCCCACCGGGAGGACGCCGTGCTGAGCACCATGCAGGACGTACCGCTGACCGTGACCCGCATCCTGGAACACGGGACGAGGATCCACGGGAAGTCCGTCATCACCACCTGGACCGGGGAGGCGGAGCCGCAGCGCCGCACCTTCGCCGAGACGGGCGCCCGCGTCGGACAGCTGGCGAACGCCCTGCGCGACGAACTCGGCGTGACCGCCGACGAGCGGGTCGCCACCCTCATGTGGAACAACGCCGAGCACGTCGAGGCGTACTTCGCGATCCCCGCCATGGGCGCGATCGTCCACACCCTCAACCTGCGCCTGCCCGCCGAGCAGCTGGCCTGGATCGTCAACCACGCCGCCGACCGCGTCGTCATCGTCAACGGCTCCCTGCTGCCGCTCCTCGCGCCGCTGCTGCCGCACCTGCCGACCATCGAGCACGTGGTCGTCGCCGGCCCCGGCGACCGCTCCGTCCTCGACGGCGTCACGCCGCGCGTGCACGACTACGAGGAGCTCATCGCCGGACGCCCGACCACGTACGACTGGCCCGAGCTCGACGAGCGCAGCGCCGCGGCCATGTGCTACACCTCCGGCACCACCGGCGACCCCAAGGGCGTCGTCTACTCCCACCGCTCCATCTACCTGCACTCCATGCAGGTCAACATGACGGAGTCGATGGGCCTCAACGACAAGGACACGACCCTGGTCGTGGTCCCGCAGTTCCACGTGCTGGCCTGGGGGCTGCCGCACGCCACCTTCATGACCGGCATCAACATGCTGATGCCGGACCGCTTCCTCCAGCCGGCCCCGCTCGCCGAGATGATCGAGCGCGAGAAGCCGACCCACGCCGCCGCCGTCCCCACCATCTGGCAGGGCCTGCTCGCCGAGGTCACCGCCAACCCCCGCGACATCAGCTCGATGTCCCAGGTCACCATCGGCGGCGCCGCCTGTCCGCCCTCCCTCATGGAGGCGTACGACAAGCTGGGCGTCCGCCTCTGTCACGCCTGGGGCATGACCGAGACCTCCCCGCTCGGCACCATGGCCCACCCGCCGGCCGGGCTCACCCCGGAGGAGGAGTGGCCCTACCGCGTCACCCAGGGCCGCTTCCCGGCCGGCGTCGAGGCCCGCCTGGTCGGCCCCGGCGGCGAGATCCTGCCCTGGGACGGCGAGTCGGCGGGCGAGCTGGAGGTCCGCGGCAACTGGATCGCCGGCGCCTACTACGGCGGCGCGGACGGCGAGCCCTTCCGCCCCGACGACAAGTTCAGCGCGGACGGCTGGCTCAAGACCGGCGACGTCGGCGTCATCAGCACCGACGGCTTCCTCACCCTCACCGACCGCGCCAAGGACGTCATCAAGTCCGGCGGCGAGTGGATCTCCTCCGTCGACCTGGAGAACGCCCTCATGGGCCACCCGGCCGTCGCCGAGGCCGCCGTCGTCGCCGTCCCCGACGAGAAGTGGGGCGAGCGCCCGCTCGCGACCGTCGTCCTCAAGGAGGGCACGAGCGCCGACTACGAGGAGCTGAAGGCCTTCCTCGCCACCGAGGGCGGCATCGCCAAGTGGCAGCTCCCGGAGCGCTGGGCGATCGTGCCGGCCGTCCCGAAGACGAGCGTCGGCAAGTTCGACAAGAAGGTGATCCGGAAGCAGTACGCGGACGGCGACCTGGACGTCACGCAGCTGTAGCAGGTACGGACACCACGGCGGCGATCGGCATCAACCGGCCCGGCTCAAGGGCTAGTTGGTGCCGATCTTCGCGAGCAGGTCCACGATCCGGGCCTGCACCTCGTCGCTCGTCGAGCGCTCGGCGAGGAACAGCACCGTCTCGCCCGAGGACAGCTTCGGCAGCTCGGCCTCGTCGAGGTCGGTCGAGGTGTAGACGACCAGCGGCGTGCGGTTCAACTGCCCGTTCGCGCGCAGCCAGTCGATGATTCCGGCCCGGCGGCGGCGCACTTGCATGAGGTCCATCACCACCAGGTTCGGACGCGTCTGCTGGGCCAGCGCGACCGCCTCGGTGTCGGTCGCCGCCCGCGCCACCTGCATCCCGCGCCGCTCCAGCGTCGCCGCGAGCGCCTGCGCGATGTCCTCGTGCTCCTCGATGACCAGGACACGGGACGGGTGCTGCTCGCTGTCCCGGGGCGCCAGCGCCTTGAGCAGGACGGCCGGATCGGCGCCGTACGCCGCCTCCCGGGTCGCCTGTCCGAGTCCGGCCGCGAGCAGCACGGGCACCTCGGCCGCCACGGCGGCCTGCCGCAGCGACTGGAGCGCGGTCCGGGTGATCGGCCCGGTCAGCGGGTCGACGAAGAGCGCGGCCGGGAAGGCGGCGATCTGCGCGTCGACCTCCTCGCGGGAGTGCACGATCACCGGCCGGTAGCCGCGGTCGCTCAGCGCCTGCTGCGTGGACACGTCCGGCGCGGGCCAGACGAGCAGCCGGCGCGGGTTGTCCAGCGGCTCCGGGGGCAGTTCGTCGTCGACCGGCTGCGGCAGCGGCTGGTTCGACACCTCCACCGCGCCTCCCGGCCCGTCCAGCGGCTCCGGTCCCTCCGCCGAGCCCTCGGCGGGCGCCTCTATGGCGTACGCACGGCCCTCGGACGCCGGGGCGGGTGCGGGAGCCGGTACGGGCACGGGCACCGGCACAGGAGAGGGCAGGGGCGGCTCCACCGGCGGGTGGGCCTTCGCGGGCGCCGTCGCCTCCTCGGGTGCGGGCGCGGGCTGTCGGCCCTCCGCCGCCGGGTTGCCGAGCTTCCGCCGCCGGCCGGAGGGCGTGGCGGGGGCGGCCGGTGTGGCCGGTGTGGCCGCGGGCAGCGGGGCGGCGGGCGTTGGCGTGGCGGACTTCGGCATGGCGGGTGCCGGCATGGCGGACGCCGGCTTCGCGGGCTGGACGAAGGGCACGCCCTGGCCGAGCGTCCGCACGCTGAACGCACGTCCCTGCGTCCCGCCGTCCCGCGCCGCGGGAGCCGCGGGTACCTCGGGCGGCAGCGGTACGGAGCCGGTGCCGGTCGCGGTGGGCAGGGGGTGCGGCTGCGGCGGGGTGTGGTCGTCCTCCGGGAGCGTCCGTACGGCCTCGTGCGCGTCCTCGTGTACGGCCACGGGGGCGCCGGCCTCGCGGCTGCCGGTCTCGTGCGGTTCGGCGCGGTCGGCCTCGGCGGGCGGCAGCGCGAACGGCGTGCGCGGTCCGGCCTCGGCCGCCGCGGCCCGCTCCTGCGCGGCCGCGAGCGCCCGGCGGCGCCGGCCGGTGGGCTGCGGGCTGCCCTGGGGGGTGCCCTGCGGGGTCGGCTGTTCGGCCCCGGGTGCCTCCTGCGGCGCGGACGCGACGGCGGGCAGCGCGAGGGCGGCGGGGGCGTAGGTGACCGGGGCCTGGGTGACCGGGGCCTGGGCGGCGGGGGCCTCCACCGGGACGCCCTGCGGCGGCACGGTGTCGCCGAGTGCCGGACGGCCCTGCGCGCTCTCGGCGGCGGTCAGGACCGCGCCCTCGGCGGGCCGGCCGCGCCGCCGGCCGGTGCCGGAGGCGGCAGCGGCGGCCGGCTCCGGGACGGGGGCGCTCTGCGCGGGGATCAGCTCGGCCGGGGTGCCGGTGGCGGGGGTGTCGCCGGCGCGGCCCCGGCGGCGGCCGGTCGGCTGCGGCACCGGCGCGCCCTCGGGCGCCATCGGGCTCTCCAGGAACGCGTCCGTGGACGCCCGGCGCGCCCGGCGCCGTCCGCCGCCCTGGGTGTCGGCGGGAGTGTCGGCGGGCGCCAGTTGCGCGGGCAACGCCGGAAGTTCACCGGCGACGGACTGTTCGGTCGCGGACTGTTCGGCGACGGGCTGCTCGGCGACCGGCGGGGCCGATACGGGCCCGGGTACGGGTACAGGCCCGGGTACGGGCTGCTCGACCGCCGGCTCGGCCCTGGTCTCCTCCGGCTCGGCGCGCTCGGACAGGACCGGCGCCTCGGGCACGGTGCCGCGCCCGGCGCCGAGCGGCAGCTCGACGACGTACGCGCCGCCCGCCGTCCCCGGCACCTCGTGGGTCTGCAGCACACCGCCGTGCGCGGCGACGATCCCGCGCACGATCGGCTGGTGGACGGGGTCGCCACCCGCGTACGGGCCGCGGACCTCGATCCGTACGACGTCACCGCGCTGGGCGGCGGCGACCACGATCGTCGAGTCGGCGTAGCCGCCGCCCTGCGGCGGCGCGGCCTTGCTCTTGCCGGTGGCGTCGACCCCGGCCACGTCGGCGACCAGGTGCGCGAGCGCGGTGGTGAGCCGGTTGGTGTCGACCTCGGCCTCGATCGGCGGCGCGTGGACGGCGAACTGCGCCCGCCCGGGGCCGATCAGCTCGACGGCCCCGTCGATGCCGCCGGTGACGATCCCGGAGAGCAGCACGACGTCCTTGTCGAGTGCCTCCGCGCCCGCGTCGAGGCGCTGGAAGCCGAGGACGTTGTCGACGAGGGCGGTCATCCGGCCGTAGCCGGCGAAGAGGTGGTGGAGCAGCTGGTTGGCCTCGGGCCACAGCTGTCCGGCGTCGTCGGCGGCGAGGCTGCCCAGTTCGGCGCGCAGCTCCTCCAGGGGCCCGCGCAGCGACTCGCCGAGGACGGCCGTCAGCTGCTCGTGCCGGGCGGTCAGCGCGGCGACCCGCTCCTTCTGCTCGGCGAGCTCCGTCTCGTACCGCTGCTTCCGCTCGGCCAGCTCCGCCTCGTACCGCTCCTTCTGCTGTTCGCGCTCGGCGGTGAGCCGCTCGGTGAGGTCGGCGAGCTCGGTGGCGTGCGACTCGACGAGCTGCTCGTGCGGCCGGCGGTCGGTGAAGGTCATGACGGCGCCGACGAGCTGGTCCCCGTCCCGTACCGGCGCGGTGGTCAGGTCGACCGGCACCCGGTCGCCGTTCTTCGCCCACAGCACCTGCCCGCGGACCCGGTGCTTGCGGCCCGACTTGAGGGTGTCGGCGAGCGGGGACTCCTCGTACGGGAAGGGCTCGCCGTCCGCGCGCCTGGGGAGGATGAGCGGGTGCAGCTCGGCGCCGCCGAGCTCGCCGGCCCGGTAGCCGAGGATCTGCGCGAAGGCCGGGTTCACGAGTACGACCCGGCCGTCGGTGTCGGTGCCGACGACGCCCTCGGACGCGGCGCGCAGGATCATCTCGGTCTGGCGCTGGGAGCGGGCGAGTTCGGCCTCGGTGTCCACGGTGCCGGTGAGGTCGCGGACGACGAGCATGAGGAGCTCGTCGCCGGTGTAGCCGCTGTACGAGTCGTAGGCCTCGCGCCCGTCCTCCAGGCTGGCGCTGGTCACCTCGACCGGGAACTCGCCGCCGTCGGTGCGCCGGGCCGTCATCCGGGTCGGGCGGGTGCGGCCCCGGTCGTCCGCCGCCTCGGGGCGGCGCATCGAACCGGGGATGAGCCGCGAGTCGAAGTCCGGCAGGAGGTCGAGCAGCCCGCGCCCGACGAGGGCGGTGCCGGGGGTCTCGAACATGCCGAGGGCGATGGTGTTGGCGTTGACGACCGTGCCGTTGCAGTTGACGAGCACGAGGCCGTCGGGGAGGGCGTCGAGTATGGCTGCGAGGCGAGCAGCGCCTCGGGACGGCCTGCTGCTCACGAGACGCTTCCTCCCTGAACCCACTGCCACCGCACTTGCCCGCCCATTTTGCCGTTCGGGCCGCGGCCTGTCACGGAGGGAGTCTAAGGGAGGGCGGGCCTCCGCCTCTGGAGACGGGGTGGAGGTTCGGTGACCCGGTCGTCCCTGACCTGCCGATCCTCGTTCCGGTCGTCTTCCGGTCAACCTTGCTCATCCTCGACCAGGTCATCCCGTCACGCGGGGGAGGACGGGCCGCAGGTTCTCCCAGCGGTCGATCTCGCAGCCGTTGGCGCGGGAGAAGCGGGCGTCGACGCTGCGGCCGTGCCACGTCCCGGTGATGTGGGCGGTGGCCGGTCCGCCGTACTGCTGGGTGCAGATCCCGTCGGCGGGCACGGGCACGAAGGGGTCGTCGCCGGCCTGCGCGAGCTGATCGAGCCGCTTGCAGGCGTTCGCGGCGGCGGGATGCGTCCCCCCGGGCTTGCCGCCGCACTCCAGCCGGAACGTCCCGTCGGCCTCGGCGTGCCCGGTCTTCTCGATGCTCACGGTGAGCGAGTCGGGCCCGGAGAGCAGCGGCAGCGGCGGCAGGGGTCCGAGCCCCCCGAGCCCGGTGAGGCCGGCCATGCCGGTCATGCCGGTCAGGGCGCTGGTGGCGACGGTCGCGAGGAGGAGGGGGCGCAGCATGACGTACTCCCGTGGTGTTCCGTGTGGCGGTGCGTGCCTTGGCGTTTCCCTGACTAACGCTCCGGGCCCCGGCGCGTTGCGCAACGCGGGCTGCGCCGGGCGGGGGGACGGACGCGGCGGACGGGGGCGCGCGAGGTGCGTCGAGGGCTTTGCCCCGGCACCCCGGGTCCGAGTACGGTGATAAGCGATTGGTGGCACACGGCACGTCTGTGTCATCATCTTCCACGCACCACCCGCGCCCGCGCGGGGAGTGAAGGAGGCGTCGCCTAGTCCGGTCTATGGCGCCGCACTGCTAATGCGGTTTGGGCCTTAAAGCCCATCGAGGGTTCAAATCCCTCCGCCTCCGCCCCACCGAAGCCCCGGTCCCCAGGACCGGGGCTTCGTCCGTTCCCGGACCCATCCACCCGTCGGTGTGACCCCGGTCTCTTTTCGCCCCTCCCGGGCCCGCCGACGCCGCCGGGGCGCACGGCGCGGCCCCACCCAGAGGCGGTGATCGTTTGACATTTCCGCAGGTCACAAGGGGTGGACCTAATGGATTTCACATGACGGCGGCAGTCATGTAATGTTCTTCCTGTCGCCGCGAGCGGGCCGAAAGGCCGGGGAGCGGAGGCGGAAAACAAAACAAGCACTCGTAGCTTAACGGATAGAGCATCTGACTACGGATCAGAAGGTTGCAGGTTCGAATCCTGCCGAGTGCACACAGATGAGAGGCCCGGACGAGAGTCCGGGCCTCTTGCGTTGTCGGGGTTCGGTCTCGGCGCGCTCGATAAGGTGCCAGCCTCGAGTGGGACGAGTGGAGGGGGATATCGATGAGGTTCGTATGGCGGCGTGTGGGTGGAATAGCCGTCGGGGTGGGGCTGCTCGTGGGGTGCGGGGCGGCGGGCGAGCCGGGGGCCGTGCCCAGCGCGGCTCCTACTGCGGCTGCGACTGCCACCGTCACCGCTACGGGTACCGCCGCTGAGTTGGTGGACGCGGAGTTGCAGGGGCGGTGGTGGTCGTGGGCCGCTACCGAGCCCGAGCGGACGAATCCCGTGGCCGACTCCGACGGGAAGCTGTGCGACCGGAATCAGCCGCGGGACCTCTGGTTCTTGGCGGGGACGTTCGGTGGGCGGGTGAAGCGGGCCTGTGAGGTGCCCGGGGGCCGGCCGGTCGTTCTTCCTCTCGTCAACAGCACCGGCAGCGTGGCGGATTGCGCGGAGTTCATGAAGGGGGCCAAGGGGACCGCGACCCTGGACGGGCGAGCCGTCGAGCCGGAGCGCCGGGTCGACGACTCCATCCGCATACGCGGCGCCCGCGGCAACGCCGTCACAGGGGAGGCGGGGCGCCTGCGGACGACGGGGTGCGGGCTCTGGGTGCGGCTGGCGCCGCTCGCTCCCGGCACGCACACGCTCGTCATCCGCGGCGAGGTACCGGGGTTCTCGACCGGCGTCGACTACGAGCTGACCGTCCCGGCGGCCTGACAGGGCCGAAGCGTGGGTCAGGCGGCGAGCAGGGGGACGAAGCCGCCGCGGGTCGTGGGGAAGTCGGGGAGGGCGGGGAGGTCGGTGGGGAGGGGGAGTTCCGGGGTGGAGAGGACGATGGCGCCGCCCGCGCGCTCCGCGTCCGCGCACCAGTCGGCCAGGGTGCCCTCGCCGACGACCGGGGCCACGAAGGACGGGATCATCACGCCGTGCTCGCCCGGGCCGTCCACCACGCAGAGGGTGAGGCGCGGGACGAGGCCCCAGCCGGACAGGGCCAGCGGCTGGGTCAGGGGCGCGGGCGGCGCGTAGGGCGGGAGCGCGTCGTGGAGCGGGGAGTCCGCGAGGACCAGGACCGGGACCGTGGCGCGGACGAAGAGCGTGGACTCGGGGGGCTGCAGCATGGGGCCACCCTCTCAGGGCGCATCAGCGGCGCGCCGGGCGCCCGTACCGTCCGCGGCGGAACTGTCGGCGCCGGTAACGTCCGGGGATGGACGTCTGGTACGCCGCCTACGGGTCCAACATGCACCGGGAACGGCTCGGGCGGTATCTCGCCGTGTGCCGCGACCGCACCGAGCCGCGCGTCTCGCGCGCCGTCGAGCTCGGCGGGGTGCTGTACTTCGCCACCGAGTCCGCCGTGTGGGGCGGTGGGCGCGGCTTTCACGATCCCGACAGCGACGGGCGCACGTTCGCCCGCGCGCATCTCATCAGCGCCGGGCAGTTCTCGGACATCGCCGCCCTGGAGATGTACCGCGAACCCGGGCCCGGCACCGAACTCGACCTCGCCGAGGCCGTCGCGCGCGGGCGCCTCGCCTTCGGGCCGGGGCGGTACGAGACGGTGGTGTACGCCGGTGAGCTCGACGGGCTGCCGCTGCTCACCTTCACCGCGCCCTGGGCCGTCGCCGACGTCGAGCTGCGCGCGCCCTCGGAGCCGTATCTGCGTCATCTCGCCGCCGGACTCCGCGAGTCGGGCGCATGGACCGACCACGAGATCGCCCGCTACCTCGCCGACAGCCCCGGCGCCGCCGGGACCTGGACCGAGACGGAGGTCCTGGGCCTTCTCCCGGCAGAGGCTTCGGAGGGCTGGGATTCGTCGAACCAGTAGAACCAGTCGAACCAGTAGAGGGGCCTCGAACGACCGAATCGCCACCCCCGTCACAGGCGGCCCGACTACCCCGAAACACCCCACCCACACCCACCTCACCCCCGAAGCGGGCTTTTCCCACACCTTCGGGTGAACCGGGCTGATTTCCATGTCAGTTGAATATGCCCTCGGCTTAGCGTGCAGGTGGAGGTGACGCCAAGATGAACGCCATCGACGCCATCGACATCGACGACTTCGTGTACGCCGCCACGGGGGCGCGGCTGCGCAGGCTCACACTGCCGGACGGCACGCACTGGTTTCCGGCCGTGGACGCGGCCCGGCAGCTCGGGTACGGGAGCGCGCGGCAGGCGCTGCGCGCGCATGTCGGGGACGCGTTGCACACCACGATCGACGAGCTGCCGATCGAGTTGTCGAGCAACCGCGGGCTGCGGAACGGCCTGCGGAAGTCCACGCGGATGGTGTGTCTGGAAGGACTCGTGCAGCTGGTGAACGCCTCCGGACGGGCGGCCGCCGGGCCGTTCCGGGCCTGGGTCGCCGACCTGGTCGTCGGCGTGCAGCGGGACGGATCGTACGGGCTCGACCCCGCCCCCGCGGCCGACGGGTTCGTCCTCCCGCAGCCGCTCCTCGACGTGCTCGTCCGCCTGGAGGAGGCCGCCCTGCGGCCCGACGCCGAGTGGGGCGAGCTGCTGCGCGAGGCCGGGCAGGACCTGCACCGGCTCGCCGAGTCACTGGACCGGCTCTCCCTCCCCGTCCAGCGCACCGGCCCGGACCCCGGGCCCGGCGCGGAGGCGACGGCCCCGGTCGCCCGCACCCCGCAGGAGCTGCTCGACTCCTGGTGCGCGCGGAACGCCGTCGTCGGCGCCGACGTGCACGCCGTCGCCGCCTACCTCGCCCCCGCCCTCGTCCGCGGCGGGGTCCGCTACCGCCTGGAGGAGGTGGCCCGCCGCACCGGGCTCACCGCCGAGCGGGTCCGCGACTGCGTCCGCACCCTCGTCGAGCGCGGCTGCATGCGGCACGCCGGCGGCGCCGGCACGGACGGCGGGCTGCTCTACGCCCTGCCCTGAGCCGGCCGCACGGTACCGGTCCGGTCTCCGGCTGTCAGTGGGGCGTACGACACTGGGGGCATGGTGTGGCGAAGTGGCGGCGTCTCCTGGCAGGGCGGCGCGCCCCGGCTCCGCTGGGCGGGGGCCGGCGGGCGCGTCAGCGCGCTGTCGTACGGGCGCGAGCTCGGCTTCCGGGCCGTCGGCGGCGCGCGGCGCTGCTCCGGCGCGCGCGGCAACCCCTGCCCCCTGGCCGCCGCCGTGCCCGCGCGCAGCACGGGCGGGCGGTGCGCGGAGTGCGCGCGGCTCGACCGGGCGCACTCGGTGGCCGCCGACACGATCGCCGACGACCCCCGGCCGTACCGCGTGTACCTCGCCTGGTTCGGGCCCGGGATGGTGAAGGTCGGCATCACGGGCGAGGAGCGCGGCTCCGCCCGCCTGCTCGAACAGGGCGCCGTCGCCTTCGCCTGGCTCGGCCGCGGTCCGCTGATGGCCGCCCGCCGGACCGAGGAGGTGCTGCGGCACGCCCTCGCGGTCCCCGACCGCATCCCGTACGCCCGGAAGCGCGCCGTGCGGTACGCGCTGCCGCCCGCCGAAGAGCGCGCCCGCGAGCTCACCGAGCTGTACAGGCAGGCCGCCGGCGTGCCCGCCTGGGCCGAGACCCTCCAGGCGCTGCCCTGCCAGGTACACGACCACGCCGAAGCCTTCGCCCTCCACGCTCTGGCGTCCGCACCGCCCGGCCGGGTCGTCACCGAACTCGTCGCCGACGGCGTCATCGCCGGCCGGCTCACGGCCGCCGCCGGGCCCGATCTGCACCTCCTCGACGCCGACGCCCGGCCCCTCGTCCTCGACACCCGGCTGCTCACGGGCTGGGAGCTCGTCGCCGCGCCCGCCGGGCACCCGGTGACCGTGCCCACCGCCGAGGCCCCCGCCCCGACCTGCGAGGACGCCGACGCCCAGGCCCCCCTCTTCTGACGGGAAGCCGACCGGACAGGCCCCAAGCTCCGAACCCCGAGCTCCGAACCGCGAGTTCCGAACCCCGAGCTCTGAACCCCGAGCTCCGAACCCCGAGCTCCGAACCCCAAGCTCCGAACCCCAAGCTCCGAACCGTAAAGTCTTGGATCCCTTCGGGCGTGATCCATGGACAGCCCAGGTCGTGCCCCCGCAGGGTGATCACATGACCCCGAACCTCGTGGGCGGCCTCGAACCGCCCTACTACACCGCTGTCTTCACCTCGATCCGGCCCGACGCACCCGAGGGCTACGCCGAGACCTCGGCCCGGATGCAGGAGCTCGTCCAGGACATCCCCGGCTTCCTCGGTTACGAGTCCGCCCGCACACCCGGCGGCATCGGCATCACCGTGGCGTACTTCCGCGACCTGGACGGGCTCGCCGCGTGGCAGCACCACCCCGAGCACATGGCCGCCAAGCGGCACGGGCGCGAGCACTGGTACGACAGCTACCGCGTGCACATCGGGAAGGTCGAGCGGACCTATGGCTTCGAGCGAGGCTGAACGCATCCGGGGCTTCGCGGCCCGCCTCGGACTGCCCGGGCTCGTCGACGTCCACACCCACTTCATGCCGCGCAACGTCCTCGACAAGGTGTGGGCCTACTTCGACTCCGCCGGGCCGCTGACCGGCCACCCCTGGCCCATCACGTACCGGGAGGAGGAGGGACGACGCGTCGAGCTCCTGCGGGAGTTCGGGGTCCGGGCCTTCACCGCGATGCTCTACCCGCACCGGCCCGGTATGGCCGGCTGGCTCAACGACTGGGCCGCCGACTTCGCCGCCCGCGTTCCCGACTGCCTGCACACCGCGACCTTCTTCCCCGAGCCCGGCGCCGCCGCCGACGTCTCGCGCGCCCTCGACCGCGGCGCCCGGGTCTTCAAGGCGCACGTCCAGGTCGGCGCCTACGACCCCGGCGATCCGCTGCTCGACGGCGTGTGGGGCGCGCTCCAGGACGCCGGCACCCCGGTGGTGATCCACTGCGGCTCCGGGCCGGCCCCTGGGCCGTACACCGGTCCGGGACCGATCGGGCGACTGCTCGCCCGGTATCCGCGGCTTCGGCTCGTCGTCGCGCACATGGGCATGCCGGAGTACGGCGACTTCCTCGACCTCGCCGAGCGGTACGAGCACGTCCACCTCGACACCACCATGGCCTTCACCGACTTCAGCGAGCGCCTCGCGCCCTTCCCGGCGGCGGCGACGGCGCTGAAGCGGCTCGACGGGCTGCGCGAGCGGATCCTGCTCGGCACCGACTTCCCCAACATCCCCTATTCGTACGGGCACCAGCTCGACGCCCTCGAACGGCTCGGGCTCGGCGACGACTGGCTCCGCGCCGTCTGCCACGACAACGGTGCCCGGCTGTTCCGTCTCCCGCCCGGATGACGCCCACGCGGCCCTACGCGGCCCCACGCGGCCCCAGCAGTCCCACGCGGTCCCGGCCTTTCTCAGGGAATTCACAGACAAGGGAAAGGCGGGTCTCACCCGGGCCGGGTTCCGTGATCCCATGACTGCGACCACTGCCCGTTCGCGTACCGAACTGCTGCGGCCCGACGGCTCCGCCGTCCGCGTCCTCGTCGTCGACGACGAGGCCTCGCTCGCCGAACTGCTCTCCATGGCCCTGCGCTACGAGGGCTGGCAGGTGCACAGCGCGGGCGACGGGGCCGGGGCGCTGAGGCGGGCCCGGGAGTTCCGGCCCGACGTCGTCGTGCTCGACATGATGCTGCCCGACATGGACGGCCTGGCCGTCCTCGGGCGGCTGCGGCGCGAGCTGCCCGAGGTGCCGGTGCTCTTCCTGACCGCGAAGGACGCGGTCGAGGACCGGATCGCCGGGCTGACGGCGGGCGGCGACGACTACGTCACCAAGCCGTTCAGCCTGGAGGAGGTCGTGGCCCGGCTCCGCGGCCTCATCCGGCGTTCCGGCGCCGCCGCGGCGCGCGCCGAGTCGCTGCTCACGGTCGGCGACCTCACCCTCGACGAGGACAGCCACGAGGTCACCCGGGACGGCGAATCGATCCATCTCACCGCGACCGAGTTCGAACTGCTCCGCTTCCTGATGCGCAACCCGCGCCGAGTGCTCAGCAAGGCGCAGATCCTGGACCGGGTGTGGTCATACGACTTCGGCGGGCAGGCGAACGTCGTCGAGCTCTACATCTCCTACCTGCGCCGGAAGATCGACGCCGGGCGCAGCCCGATGATCCACACCCGGCGCGGGGCGGGATATCTGATCAAGCCGGGGGAATGAGCCGTGGGGAATGAGCCGTGAGGAACGCGCTGTGAGCGCCCGCCGCCGGCCGTGGTCGCGGCCCCGGTCGCAGCCTCGCCGGCCCTGGTCGCGGCCGTGGTCGCTCCGTACCCGGCTCGTCGTCTCCGCCGTCGCCCTGATCGCCGTCGTCTGCGCCGTCATCGGCACGGTGACGGCGATCGCGTTCCGGTCCTATCTGTACGGCCAGGCGGACACGCGTCTGCAGGAGGTCGCCAACCGGGCCGCCGGGCCGCCGCCGAACTCCGGCGGGCCCTCGCCGGCCGGCTTCGACACGCCCCTCGGCTTCGTCATCGGGCCCGGCGCCCCGCTGGGGACGGTCGGGGCCCGCGTGGTGGACGGCGAGCTGACCTCGGCGGACGTCTCCAAGCCCCCGGAGGACGGGGTGTACGGGCCGAGGTACCGGTCGGAGATGCTCAGCTCCGCCCAGACCGCCGCCCTCGCCTCCGTCCCCCGCGACGGCGACCCGCACACCGTCTCCCTGCCGGGCGGGCTCGGCGACTACCGGGTCCAGTACGCCACCGGCAAGAACGGCGACTACCTCATCGGCATCCCGCTGACCGAGGTCCAGGACGCCCTCTCCACCCTGATCGTCGTCGAGTTGAGCGTGACCGCCGCCGGGCTCGTCGCCGCCTCGATCGCCGGTACGGTGCTCGTACGGGTGGCCCTGACGCCGCTCCGCAGGGTCGCCGTGACCGCCGCGCAGGTGTCCCGACTGCCCCTGCACAGCGGCGAGGTGGCGCTCGACCACCGGGTGCCGGAGGCGCAGGCCGATCCGCGTACCGAGGTCGGGCAGGTCGGCGCGGCCCTCAACCGGATGCTGGACCACGTCCATTCGGCGCTCGACGCGCGGCAGCGCAGCGAGACCCGGGTGCGGCAGTTCGTCGCGGACGCCAGCCACGAGCTGCGCACACCGCTCGCCTCCATCCGGGGGTACGCGGAGCTGACCCGGCGCGGCCGGGAGGAGTGCGGGCCCGACACCCGGCACGCGCTCGGGCGGATCGAGTCCGAGGCGACCCGGATGACGGGCCTGGTGGAGGACCTGCTGCTGCTCGCCCGGCTCGACACCGGACGCCCGCTCTCGTACGAGAGCACCGACCTCTCCCTCCTCGTCGTGGACGCCGTCTCCGACGCCCGCGCGGCCGGCCCCGAGCACCACTGGCGCCTCCGGCTCCCGGAGGGCGACGGCGCGGTGAAGATCTCGGCCGACCCCGCCCGCCTGCACCAGGTGCTCGTCAACCTCCTCGCCAACGCCCGTACCCACACCCCGCCCGGTACGACGGTGACGGCGCGGTTGTACGAGCAGGGTGCCCGTGCGGTCATCGAGGTCGAGGACGACGGGCCCGGCATCCCGCCCGAGCTCCTGCCCTCCGTCTTCGAGCGCTTCGCGCGCGGCGACGCCTCCCGGGCGCGCAGCACCGGCAGTACGGGCCTCGGGCTCGCCATCGTCCGGGCGGTCACCCTCGCCCACGGCGGCGAGGTGACCGTCGACAGTGTGCCCGGCCGCACCCTGTTCGCCGTACGGCTGCCGAAGCAGCGCTGAACTCACGGCCCTGACTCACGGCCCTGACTCACGGCCCTGACCCACAGCCCTGACTCACAGCCCGGCCACAGCCTCACCACACCGCCGTGACAGCGCGCCCGGCGAGCGTCTGTGTCATGCGAACGCTTCCCGCGCGGGAACACCTCCCGGTGGGCGCGGCCGGCCCCCGCCCGCCCGTCCTCGACGTGGTGATTCCCGTCTACAACGAGGAGAAGGACCTGGAGCCGTGCGTGCAGCGGCTCCACGACCACCTCTCCCGCACCTTCCCGTACGCCTTCCGCATCACGGTCGCCGACAACGCGTCCACCGACGCCACCCCCCACGTGGCCCGGGCGCTCGCCGCCCGCCTCCCGGACTCCGTGCGCTCCGTGCGCCTGGAGGAGAAGGGCCGGGGCCGGGCGCTCCGTACCGTCTGGACGGCGTCCGACGCCCCCGTCCTCGCGTACATGGACGTGGACCTGTCCACCGACCTCAACGCGCTGCTTCCGCTGGTCGCCCCGCTGATCTCCGGGCACTCCGACCTCGCGATCGGCTCGCGGCTCAGCCGCTCCTCGCGCGTGGTCCGGGGTCCGAAGCGGGAGTTCGTCTCCCGCGCCTACAACCTGATCCTGCGCGGCTCGCTCGCCGCCCGCTTCTCGGACGCCCAGTGCGGTTTCAAGGCGATCCGGCGGGAGGTGGCCGAGCAGCTCCTGCCGATGGTCGAGGACACGGGGTGGTTCTTCGACACCGAGATGCTGGTGCTCGCCGAGCGGGCCGGGCTGCGGATCCACGAGGTGCCGGTGGACTGGGTCGACGACCCGGACTCGACCGTGCACATCGTCCGCACCGCCACCGACGACCTGAAGGGCGTGTGGCGGGTGGGACGGGCGCTCGCGACCGGTTCGCTGCCGCTCGACCGGCTCGCCCGGCCCTTCGGCGACGACCCGCGCGACCGCGAACTCAGCGGTGTGCCGGGCGGGTTGGCGCGCCAGCTGGTCGGCTTCTGCGTGGTCGGCGCCCTGTCGACGGTGTTCTACCTCGCCCTCTACTCCCTCTTCCGGCTCGGCATCGGCCCCCAACTCGCCAACGCGGCCGCCCTCCTGGTCTCGGCCGTGGCCAACACGGCCGCGAACCGCCGGCTCACCTTCGGCGTACGGGGCCGGGAGCGGGCCGCCCGCCACCAGGCGCAGGGACTGGTCGTCTTCGCCATCGGCCTGGCCCTGACCAGCGGCTCGCTCCTCGCGCTCGGCGCGGCGACCGGCGAGCCCTCCCACTCCACCGAACTCGCCGTGCTGATCGTCGCCAACCTCGCCGCGACCGTCGTGCGCTTCCTCCTCTTCCGCCTCTGGGTCTTTCCGGCCCCGGAGCGTTCCAACGGCACAAGGACCACTCGATGAACTCCCCGAATGCGCTCGTACGGCGCTGGCTGCGCGGGCGGGCCGAGGACGCGCCCTGGGTGCGGCCCGCCTTCCTCGGCCTGCTGCTCGCCACCGCCGCCCTCTACCTCTGGAACCTGAGCGCGAGCGGCTACGCGAACTCCTTCTACTCCGCCGCCGTGCAGGCGGGCGGGGAGAGCTGGAAGGCCTTCTTCTTCGGCTCGCTCGACTCCGCCAACGCCATCACCGTCGACAAGCCGCCGGCCGCGCTGTGGCCGATGGCCCTGTCGGTCCGGCTCTTCGGGCTCGGCTCGTGGCAGATCCTGGTGCCCGAGGTGCTGATGGGCGTGGGCACGGTCGCCGTCCTGTACGCGGCCGTCCGGCGCCGCTTCGGGGCGGGCGCCGGGCTGATCGCGGGCGCGGTCCTGGCCCTCACGCCGGTCGCCGCGCTGATGTTCCGCTTCAACAACCCGGACGCGCTGCTCGCGCTGCTCATGACGGTCGCCGTCTACTGCGTCCTGCGCGCCCTGGAGCTGGACGAGGGCGCGGGGCGATGGCTGGTGTGGGCGGGGGTCGCGCTCGGGTTCGCGTTCCTCGCGAAGACCCTGCAGGCCTTCCTGATCCTGCCGGCGCTCGCCCTGGTGTACGTGGTGTGCGCGCCGGGCGGCCTGGGCCGGCGGCTCGGCCGGCTCGGGCTCGGCGGGCTCGCGCTGCTCGTGTCGGCGGGCTGGTGGGTGGCCCTGGTGGAGCTGTGGCCGAAGTCCTCGCGGCCGTACGTCGGCGGCTCGCAGAACAACAGCTTCCTTGAACTGACCTTCGGCTACAACGGCCTTGGCCGGATCAACGGCGACGAGGTCGGCAGCGTCGGCGGCGGGGGCGCCCGGGGCGGCGGTCAGGGCGGCCGCATGACGACGGAGCTCCCGGGGGGCCTGGAGCTGCCCGGCGGCGCCGGCGGTCCGGGCGGCGGGCGCGGGGCCGGGGGCGGCGGCTGGGGCGAGACGGGCCTCGGCCGGATGTTCGACGAGCAGATCGGCGGCCAGATCTCCTGGCTGCTTCCGGCCGCGCTGATCCTCCTGGTGGCCGGGCTCGTGGTCACCTGGCGGGCGGCGCGCACGGACACGGCGCGCTCGGCGTTCCTGGTGTGGGGTGGCTCGCTGCTGCTGACGACGGGCGTCTTCAGCTTCATGGCGGGCATCTTCCACGAGTACTACACGGTGGCGATGGCCCCGTACATCGCGGCTCTCATCGGGATGGGCGCCGCCGTGCTGTGGGAGGAGCGGGCGCATCCGCTCGCCTCGGCGGCGCTGGCCGGCACGGTCGCGGCGACCGCGGTGTGGGGCTGGGTGCTGCTCGGACGGACGCCGGACTGGCTGCCGTGGCTGCGCTGGGCGGTGCTCGTCGCCGGGTGCGCGGCGGCCCTCGGTCTGCTGCTCGCGGGCCGGCTCGACCGGCGCCTCGGGCTCGCCCTGGCGGGGCTCGGCCTGGCCGCCGGGCTCGCGGGGCCCTTCGCGTACACCGTGGCGACGGTCGCCGAGGGGCATCAGGGTTCGATCGTGACGGCGGGCCCGAGTGGCGCGGCGCGCGGCGGCCCCGGCATGGGGGGCGACGGCCGGATGTTCGTCCTGTACGGGCCGGGGCCGGGGCCGGGCGGCGGCCAGGGGCAGCCTCCTGCGGGCGGCCGGGCGCCGGGTGGGCCCGGCGGCCAGGTGCCGGGCGGTCCGGGCATGGGTCAGGCCCCGACTCGTAACGGCGGGGGACCGGGCGGCATGGGCGGCCTCCTCAACGGCGCGAGCGTCGGCACCGAGGCCAGGCAGAGGCTCCTCGCCGACGCCGACTCCTACACCTGGGTCGCCGCCGCCGTCGGCGCCCAGAACGCGGCCAGTTACCAGCTCGCCACCGAGAAGCCGGTGATGGCGATCGGCGGCTTCAACGGCAGCGATCCGTCGCCGACCCTCGCGCAGTTCAAGCAGTACGTGGCCGAGGGGAAGATCCACTACTTCATCGCGTCCGGCGGCGGTGGCGGATCGCAGATCAGCTCCTGGGTCGAGGAGACCTTCGAGAAGGTCACCGTCGGCAACGCGACGTTCTACGACCTGACCAGCCGGAAGCAGGTGGCTTAAAAAAAATCCCTATACAGCGTAAGAGGGCTCCTTTACGGTGTACGAGTACTCATCCTCGTACACCGTAAAGGAGTGTCCATGACGGCGACGACCGCCGCGAACGACCAGGCCGCCCCCACCGGCGGCCACCCGCAGCGCTGGCTGATCCTCGGCGTCATCTGCCTCGCCCAGCTCACCGTGCTGCTCGACAACACCGTGCTCAGCGTCGCCATCCCCTCGCTGACCTCGGAGCTCCACGCCTCCACCAGCGACATCCAGTGGATGATCAACGCGTACTCGCTCGTGCAGTCCGGTCTGCTGCTCACCGCGGGCAACGCGGCCGACCGCTACGGGCGCAAGAAGATGCTCGCCATCGGCCTCGCGCTGTTCGGCCTCGGCTCGCTCACCGCCGGACTCGCCGACTCCACCGGGCAGTTGATCGCCGCCCGCGCGGGCATGGGCATCGGCGGCGCGCTCCTGATGACCACGACCCTCGCCGTCGTCATGCAGATCTTCGACGACTCGGAGCGGGTCAAGGCCATCGCGCTGTGGGCCACGGTCGGTTCGCTCGGCTTCGCTGCCGGGCCGCTGGTCGGCGGCGCGATCCTCGACCACTTCTGGTGGGGAATGATCTTCCTCGTCAACATCCCGGTGGCCGTGATCGGCCTGGTCGCCGTCCTCAAGTTGGTCCCCGAGTCCAAGAACCCCCAGGGCGACCGGCCCGACATGGTCGGCGCGCTGCTCTCCACCATCGGCATGACCTCCGCCGTGTACGCGATCATCACCGGCCCGGAGCACGGCTGGACGTCCGCTCAGGTGCTCGTCCCGGCCGCGCTCGGCATCGTGGTCCTGGGCGCCTTCGCGCTGTGGGAGCTGCGCGTCCCGTACCCGATGCTCGACATGCACTTCTTCCGCAACCAGAAGTTCGTGGGCGCGGTCGCCGGCGCGATCCTGGTGATGTTCGGCATGGGCGGCTCGCTGTTCCTGCTGACCCAGCACCTGCAGTTCGTGCTCGGGTACGAGCCGCTGGAGGCGGGTCTGCGGATGGCGCCGCTCGCGCTGACCGTCGTCGTCCTCAACCTCTCCGGTGTGGGTCCGCGGATCGTGATGAAGCTCGGCACGCCGCTCACCGTCGCCGTCGGCATGACGCTGGTGGCGGGCGGTCTCACCTCGATCGCCGTGCTCGGCGGCGGCACCGAGGGCACCTACTGGGGCATGCTGCTCGGCCTGGTCCTGATGGGCATCGGCCTCGCGGTCTCCAACCCGGCCATGGCCAACGCGATCATGAGTGCCATCCCGCCGGAGAAGGCCGGTGTCGGCGCCGGGGTGAACGGCACCCTCGCGGAGTTCGGCAACGGCCTCGGCGTCGCCGTCCTCGGCGCGGTCCTCAACGCCCGCTTCGCCGCCCTCGTCACCGTCACCGCGACCTCGCTGCCGGCCGCCCTGGCCGCGGCGGGCAGCGACACCGAGCGCGGGCAGATCTCCGACGCCTTCGCCACCGGCCTGCAGACCAGTCAGCTGGTCGGTGCGATCGCCGTCTTCGCGGGCGGTCTGCTGGCGGCGGCCCTGCTGAAGCGGGCGGAGCGGGCGGAGCGTGCGGAGAAGGGCGCGGAGGAGCAGGCGAAGCCGCACGAGATGGCTGCCTAGCATGGTCACGGACCACTGAGCAGACGGAGGAACGCGATGGTCAAGGCAGCCGACAGGGCCAAGAACCCGGCGCGTTCCAGCGTCTGGCTGGAGAACCGGGCCGCCCGCAGCGGGGGCGGCCCGGCCGGGCTCGACCGGGAGCGGATCGTCGCGGCGGCGATCAGGATGCTCGACGAGGAGGGCCTGGCCAAGCTCTCGATGCGCAAGCTCGCGACCGAGCTGAACGTCACCGCGATGTCCCTGTACTGGTACGTGGACACCAAGGACGACATCATCGAGTACGCCGTCGACACCTGCTACGGCGAGGTCGACCTGGCCGCGGTCGACGCGGCCGACGGCTGGCGGGACCGAATCCGGGTGATCGCCCTGGACTACCGCCGGATGCTGGTCCGCCACCCGTGGATGTCGCCCAGCGCCGGCCAGTACCTGAACATCGGCCCGAACGCGCTCGCCGTCGGCGTCAAGATCCAGGAGACGATCAGCGCCACCGGCCTTCCGCTGGAGCGCCAGCCCGGCGCGATGTCGGCGGTCTTCCAGTTCGTGTACGGCTACGGGACGATCGAGTCCCAGTTCCAGCGTCGTGCGGCGGAGGCCGGCATGTCGCAGGACGACTTCTACGACGAGTCGATCAAGGCCTTCCGTGACGAGCCGTCGTTCGCCGAAGCCCTCGCGCCGATGACGGACATCCTCGAAGAGCGGGCTTCGCACGGCACCGTCACCGAGATCTGGGACCGCGACTTCGACTACGCCCTGGACCTCCTCGTCGCCGGGATCGAGACGATGGTCGCCCGCGTCGGACCATCCGGGCCATCCGGGCCAGCCGGAACATGACGAGGCGGCGGGCCGTCCCCTTTTCAGGGGCGGCCCGCCGCTCCGTAACGCACCCGGTCGCGCCTCCGCTCGAAGCGCGCCCGGGAGTCCCTTCACCCGGTGACCTTCTCTGTGGTGTTGCTCTTCAGCGCGACCTCCTTGATGAACAGCGTCACCAGGAAGGCGAGCAGCGCGAACGGCGCCGAGTAGAGGAACACGTCGCCCACGCCGTGGCCGTACGCGTCCTCCATGACCGTACGGATCGGGGCCGGCAGCTTGTCCATGTCGGGGATGCCACCGCCGCCGCCCTGGCCCATGGCCGCCGCGGCCTTCGGGCCGAGCTCGGTCAGGCCGTCCTTGACGTAGTCGGTGACCCGGTGGGCCATGACCGCGCCGAGCGCCGAGACACCGATCGCACCGCCGAGGGAGCGGAAGAAGGTGACGGTGGAGGAGGCGGCGCCGAGGTCGGAGGGGGCGACCTGGTTCTGGGTGCACAGGACCAGGTTCTGCATCATCATGCCGAGGCCGAGGCCGAGGACCGCCATGAAGAGCGCGATGTGCCAGTACTCGGTGTCGTAACGGATCGTGCCGAGCAGGCCGAGACCGCCGGTGGCGAGGGCGCCGCCGCTGACCAGCCAGGCCTTCCAGCGTCCGGTCCTGGTGATGATCATGCCGGAGACCGTCGAGGAGACGAACAGGCCGCCGATCATCGGGATGGTGAGGACACCGGACATGGTCGGCGACTCGTTGCGGGCCAGCTGGAAGTACTGGCTGAAGAAGACCGTGCCGGCGAACATCGCGACACCGACGAAGAGGGAGGCCAGCGAGGCCAGGGTGATCGTGCGGTTGCGGAACAGGCGCAGCGGGATGATCGGCTCGGAGGCCTTCGACTCGACGAGCAGGAAGACCGCGCCGAGGACGACGGAGCCGCCGACCATGGCGACGGTCTGCCAGGACATCCAGTCGTACTTGTCGCCGGCGAAGGTGACCCAGATGAGGAGCAGGGAGACGGCGGCGCTGATGAAGAAGGCGCCGGCCCAGTCGACCTTGACCTGCCGCTTCACCACCGGCAGCTTGAGGGTCTTCTGCAGGACGAGCAGCGCGATGAGCGCGAAGGGCACGCCGACGTAGAAGCACCAGCGCCAGCCGAGCCACTCGGTGTCGGTGATGACGCCGCCGAGCAGGGGGCCGCCGACGGTGGCGACGGCGAAGACGGCGCCGAGGTAGCCGCTGTACCGGCCGCGCTCACGCGGGGCGATCATGGCGGCCAGGATGATCTGGGAGAGGGCGGTCAGACCGCCGACGCCGACGCCCTGGACGACACGGCAGGCGATGAGCATGCCGGTGTTCTGGGAGAGGCCGGCGACGACCGAGCCGGCGACGTAGATGAGCAGGGCTATCTGGACCAGGAACTTCTTGGAGAAGAGGTCCGCGAGCTTGCCCCAGAGCGGGGTGGTCGCCGTCATCGACAGGAGGGCGGCGGTGACGACCCAGGTGTAGGCGGACTGGCCGCCGCCGAGGTCGGTGATGATCTGCGGGAGGGCGTTGGAGACGATCGTCGAGGACAGGATGGCGACGAACATGCCGAGCAGGAGCCCGGACAGCGCCTCCATGATCTGCCGGTGCGTCATCGGGGCGCCGGAGCTGTCGGTCCGGCCTTCCCGTGCACCCGTGGCAGGTGCGGTGGTAGCCATGAGTTTCCTTTGCGTGAAGTCGTCGTCGGACGCGGCCGTCGTCAGTCGCGGACGTGGTCGGTCACGGTCGTCGCCAGGCGTGGCCGTCGTCAGGCGCGGGCGTCGTCAGTCGTGGGCGTGATGGGCCCGGCAGTCCCCGAAGGAGTCGCGGAGGCGGGAGAGCAGTGCGGTGAGCCGGGCGACGTCGTCGTCGGACCAGTCCGTGAGGTAGCGGGCGAAGGCATCGGTGACCCGTCGGTCGAGCTCGCCGAGCATCGCCTCGCCCTCGGCGGTGAGTCGCAGGATCCGGGAGCGCCTGTCGTCGGGGTCGGGCAGTCGCTCGACCCAGCCGTGTTCCACGGTGTGCGTCACATGACGGCTGCACACGGACATGTCGACGGCCATCAGTTCGGCCAGCCGGCTCATCCGCATGTCGCCGTGGTGCTTGATGAGGGCGAGCACCGCCGCCGCTCCGCCCTGGCACTGGACGGGCAGCACGCGGGCCAGGCCGCGCTTGACGGCGCCGATGGCACTCACCGCGCGGGCGAGCTCCTCGTACCGGTTCAGCGTCTCCATCGAGCGTCTCCATCGATCTTGTTGCTTAGGGCAACCATAGAGATGGATGGTTGCTTCAGGCAAACTAAATCGGTCAAAGCGCGATAAAGAATCGGCAAAGGGGGGAGCCGGGTGTGTCTGTCGCCGCGGAACGGGCGGTCGCGTGAGCGCCCTGTGAAACCCCCTGCGCCCCACTGGACCCGGAGGGGGCCGGGTTCGCTAGGGTCTGGGGCCATGGCACACAACCCCCAAGCACCGTACGGCCAGGGCCCGGCGAACGACGGCGGCTACGACCCCGCCGGCAGCACGCAGATGTTCCGCGCCTTCGTCGACGAGGGCACTCCGCAGCGGCAGCAGCAGCACCAGACCGCCGCGCCCTCCTCCGGCCCCCGCGTCGGCCTGATCGTCGGCGTGATCGTCGCGATCGGCGTCCTGGCGGGCGTGGCCTGGCTGGCGCTGGGCTGATCGGCCGCGCGTCACAGCCGGTGAAGGCGACGGTCCCTCAGCGCAGGGACCGTCACATGCCGCGGTAAACGTCTCGCCGGTGCCCGACGGCCAGGACCCAGATGACGAGGACGCCGTTCTCCAGCGTGTAGACGACGCGGCAGTCGCCGACGCGAAGGCGCCAACGGGAGTCGTGCCCCTGGAGCGCCTTGATGTCGAAGCCCGAGGTGTCGTCCTCCGTGAGCGCCTTCTGGAGTTCGGTGAGGCGGTAGAGGATGCGCAGCGCCTCGGCGCGCGGGATCTTCAGGAGATCCCGCTGGGCGTGAGGCGTGAAGCGCGTGACGTACCCCATGCCGGTCAGGCGTGATGGGTACGAAGGAGTGCGGCCATCTCCTCAAGGGAGAGGGAGCCTTCCTGTCCCTCGGCCTCGGCGTCGTCGGCCAGTCTGTTCAGCCAGGCGTCCTCGGTCGCCTCGGCAAGCTGTGCCAGGCGCCGGTACTCCTCGATGTCGATCACGACCGCCTCCTGCTTGCCGCGGCGCGTGATGATCGTGGGGGTCTCTTCTCGGTGGGCGCGGTCGAGTACGTCCGCCAGCCGACTGCGGACCTCGGCCATGGAGGCGATCACAGGCTCGGTCATGTCTTCAATGTAGCAGATGCAGCAGATGTACATCTGCTGCATCTGCTACATCTGTGCCTGTCGAAGGTCATCACACCGGCTCGCCGAAGCCGTCCAGGAGCAGTTTCGCCGTGTTCTCGGCCCCGTCGGTACGGATGGCGGACGCCAACTCCCGCGCCGCGGCCCCGGTCTCCGGGGCGAGAGCCGTCGCCAGGGCCGCCGACAGCGAGGCCACGCTCGGCACGGGCCCGTCGTGGGCGGCGCCCACACCGAGACCGGCCACCCGGCTCGCCCAGTACGGCTGATCCACGAGCTGCGGCACCACCACCTGGGGCACCCCGGCCCGAGCGGCGGTCGTGGTCGTGCCCGCGCCGCCGTGGTGGACGACGGCGGCGACCCGGGGGAAGAGCGCCTGGTGGTTCGCCTCGCCGACGGCGAGGCAGTCGTCCGCGTCGTCGATCAGCCCCAGCTCGGCCCACCCCCGGGACACGAGCACCCGACGCCCCTGAGCCCGTACCGCCTCGATCGACACCCGCGCCGCATCGGCCGACCCCTGCATCGACATGCTGCCGAAGCCCACGTACACCGGCGCCTCCCCGGCCCGGAGGAACGCCTCCAGATCACCGGGGAGCGGGCGCTCGTCCGGCTGGATCCAGGCGCCCGTCTGTACGACGTCGAGCTCGGCCGGCTCCTGCCACGGCCCGAGCATCGGGTCGGCCGCGAGCAGCGGCCTGCCGCCGATCGCGTAGTCGCGGACGCTCGCCAGAGGCGGCAGCCCGACCGACTCGCGGAACGCCGTGAGCCCGGGCCCGTACACCGCGTTCTGCCCCTCGACGTCCAGCTCCCACAGCGTCCGGTTGTCGGTCACACCCTCCGGGAGCGGACGGCCGGGCAGCGGGTACGGCGGGTGGTGCGGCGACGGCAGCATGCCGGGGAAGTACGACACGTACGCGTACCGCAGCCCCCGCTTCTCCGCCACCGACCGGGCCCCGGCCACGGCCGGGAACAGTCCGGTCGCGACCACCGTGTCCGCCCCCTCGGCGGCCACGGCCACCGCCTCGTACTGCGCCGCCGCCACCATCGTCACCCGCTCGGTGAACGACGGCGCCGCACCGGAGTTCGCCTCGGCCACCAGCGCCCGGACCGACAACCGCACGGGCACGAACTCCACCCCGACCCCGGCCAGCCGCTCCGCGAACTCCGCGTCCTCGGGCGCACACACCCGCACCTCGGCACCGAGCCCCCGCAGCGCGACGCCCAGCGCGACCATCGGCTCGACGTCCCCACGCGATCCGTAAGACGACAGCACCACTCGCATATCGGGTTCCCCCTCAGTCCGATCAGCAACAGGCGCCGATTCTGCGCCACCGAGGGGGCCTTGCCGCAAGACCCCCCGTGCGCTATACGTTGAGAGTGGCGAGGAGCGGACTCCTCGCCTCTCTCATTTCCCGCAGCCGGTCCGCCGCCAGTACGAGCCGGCCGCGACGGCGAGGGCGACCCCGTACACACCGAACGCGATCATGCCCGGCCAGGCCGCGAGCAGTGTGTCCTCGGGGGTCGGGAAGTCGCCTCTCGGCAACGTCACCACGCCGGCCGTGGCCAGGGCGCAGTACCCGATCCCGATCACCCCGTACGGGGCGAGGCTGGCGGCGCCGAGCAGCGCCGGGGCCAACGGGAGCGCACGCGGCACCCGGCGACCGCGCAGGAACGGCACCCAACGCGGGAAGACCTGGCCCCACGGACGGACCAGCCCCCAGAGCAGGAAGACACCGAGCGCGGCAAGGAGCACGGTGGCGTCCAGGCCCCAGGACTCCAGGGCGAGCCAGATCCCCGAGGCGCCGTTGCGCTCGGACACCGCGAGCATCTCCTCCTTGTCCACCCCGGCGTAGCTGCCGCCCCACGCCCAGACCAGCTTCATCGCGGCGTACGGGAGGAAGGCCACGGTCCCCGCGCACGCGACGAGCCGGAGACGGGCGGGGGCGGCGGACGGCGTCGGCGGGACGCTCCTCCCGGGGCCCGGCGGGCCGAGGGAACGGGCGGTCGCCGCGAGCGACACGGCCCCGACGGCGGCGAGCAGCCGGTGCGCGGCCGCCGCCCAACTGTCCACGCCCTGCCCGAACATCAGCGTGATCACGTCCATCAGCAGACCGAACGCGGCGACCCCCGCAAGCCCGCAGACCCCCCAGAGCAGCGCCCGCAGCCCGGGCCGCGCCCCGTACCGCCGGACCGCCCCACCGGCCGCCGCCGTCATCGCCCCCACGGCCACGACCCCCCAGCCGAGCGCGACGCCGTCCTTTCCGAAGAGCGGCGTCCCACTGAGCACACTCGCGAGCCCGAACGCGGCGTAGGCCACGCCCCACCCCATCGACACCCATGGGACCGCCCGGCCCCGGTGCTCCGCTCCGTCGTCATCGGTCATGCCACAACCCTCGCGCCGAGGGCGCGGGCGGGTCGTCAGCCTGACGGCCGGAGCGCCTCCGCCGCGGGGGTGGGGGCGGGTACGACTTGGGGTGCGGGTGCGGGTGCGGGTCTTGGGCCCAAGGGGTGGCCGTTTCTTGCGGGTTTCTGGTGTGGCCGCCCTCTCTCCGAGTGTGGCCCCCTCCGCCACCGCGTCAAGGGCGCTCCCTTCGGTCGCGTCGCTGCGCGATGGCCTGCGGCCACCCTTGACCCGGTGTCT